>LOEW01000049.1 GCA_001516045.1 Desulfosporosinus sp. BRH_c37 | reverse complement strand
GCCGAGTATTTCGCGACGTGAAGGCATACGTCAGTTGCCAGGAATATGTTAGTATTCTGATAAGCGTGCGGATTTTCCGCAAAGCAAGGTGGCACCGCGGGATTGATTTCAAGCCCGTCCTTGACTATTTTAGTCTTGGACGGGCTTTTTGCGTCGTCCAAAGGAGGCAAATATGTACAGACCAAACCTAAATGAAGCCAAGGAAATTGCAGCTGATTATAAGATGATTCCAGTCAGCCGTGAGATTTATTCTGATGTCAGGACACCGATGGAGGTGTTGAAAATCCTCAAAAACGTCAGCCGTCACTGCTTTATGCTGGAAAGTCTTGAGAGTCCCGAAAAGTGGGGACGCTACACATTTTTGGGTTTTGACCCGAAATTGGAGCTGACTTGTACAAACGAAGTGCTCAACATCAATTCGGGTACCAAAACTACTGTAAATACCAAACATCCCCGTCAGTATATCCAACAGATCCTAGATGAGAACAAAAGCCCTCGGTTCGATTACCTGCCACCCTTCACCGGCGGTCTGGTAGGCTATTTCTCATATGATTATATCAAGTACAATGAGCCATCGCTAAAATTGGACGCTGAGGACCAGGAATGTTTTAAGGACGTAGACTTAATGCTCTTTGACAAAGTGATCGCCTTTGACCATCTGAAACAGAAAATCATTCTTATCGCCAATGTAAAAACCGAAGAATTGGATACAGGCTATAACATGGCCGTGATGGAAATTGAAAGCATGGTAAAGCTCATTAAACACGGTGCTTATCAAGAGGCTGAAGCCCCGAAAATCACTTCCGAATTCCGCCCTTTGTTTAGGGAAAACGAGTATTGCGATATGGTTAACAAGGCGAAACAATATATTCGTGAAGGCGATATATTCCAGGTCGTACTGTCTAACCGTTTTGAAGCAGATTTTGAAGGTAGTCTCCTCAATGCCTACCGTGTTTTGAGAACCTTAAACCCGTCGCCCTACATGTTCTATATCTCCGGCGATGATATTGAAATTGCCGGCGCTTCTCCTGAAACCCTAGTAAAACTTGAAAATGGTAACCTCTCCACCTTCCCACTGGCAGGCACAAAGCCAAGAGGGAAGACGGAAGAAGAGGATCTTCAAAATGAAAAGGATTTACTCTCCGACCCTAAAGAATTGGCCGAACACAATATGCTGGTAGATTTGGGTCGCAACGACCTGGGTAGAATCAGCAGCTTCGGAACTGTAAAAATAGAAAAATATTTGTCCATCGAACGCTTCTCTCATGTCATGCACATCGGTTCCACGGTTCGGGGGGAGATACGGGGCGATAAAAATGCCTTAGACGCCGTAGATGCCGTGTTGCCTGCAGGAACTCTCTCCGGTGCACCTAAAATCCGAGCCTGTGAGATTATTAACGAACTTGAAAACAATAAGCGAGGCATTTACGGCGGGGCGATCGGGTATATAGATTTTACTGGTAATCTCGATACCTGTATTGCAATCCGCATCGCCTTTAAGAAAAATGGCAAGATTTTTGTAAGGTCCGGTGCCGGTATCGTAGCCGACAGCGTGCCTGAAACCGAGTATCAGGAATGTATCAACAAAGCCCAAGCGGTTATGAATGCCCTAAAACTGTCTGAGGAGGTCAGCGACTAATGATTCTCTTAATCGATAATTACGACAGTTTTTCCTATAACTTGTATCAACTCATCGGCTCTATCAATCCAGATATTAAGGTTATCCGCAACGATGAGCTGAGTATACCGGAAATTGAGGCTTTGGCTCCTGAGGCAATTATCCTCTCCCCTGGACCCGGCAGACCTGCCGATGCGGGAGTATGTGACGAAAGTTCCAGACATTTCGCAGGTAAAATTCCCGTGTTCGGGGTCTGCTTGGGGCATCAGTCTATTTGCGAGGCCTTTGGAGCCACAGTATCCTATGCTCGGGAGCAAATGCATGGTAAACAATCAAAAATAAAGATTGATACCGACTGTCCGCTTTTTGCCGGATTGCCCGACACTATCGAGGGTGCGCGGTATCATTCGCTGGCCGCAATCGAAGATACAATGCCCCATGAACTTAAGATAATCGCCCGTACGGATGACGGAGAGATCATGGCAGTTAAACACAGAGATTATGAAGTTTATGGAGTTCAGTTTCATCCGGAGTCTATCCTAACGCCACAGGGCAGAACGATAATGAAAAATTTTTTAGGAGGAGATCGAGTATGATAGTTGAAGCAATAAACAAGGTCATAAAAGGAGAGGACCTGGATTTTGATGCTGCAAAGGCAGTTATGGGGGAAATGATGGACGGGTCCGCTACTCATGCCCAAATGGGCGCTTTTCTCGCGGCAATGCGGATGAAAGGTGAGAGTATCGACGAAATCACCGGCAGTGCTTTGGCAATGCGCGAAAAGGCCATACAACTCAATCAGGTTCAGGATGTCATGGATATTGTGGGCACCGGTGGGGACGAAGTGGGAACCTTTAACATCTCCACAACGACTGCTTTTGTCGTTGCGGCCGGCGGTGTACCAGTAGCGAAGCATGGCAACCGCAGTGTATCCAGTAAAAGCGGCGCGGCGGATGTCTTGGAGAAGTTGGGAATAAATATAACCATTACCGCTGAGCATAGCCGAAAAATTTTAGATGAAATCAAGCTTTGTTTTATGTTTGCCCAAACCTATCACAGCTCGATGAAACACTGTGCTCCCGTGCGACGGGAAATGGGCGTTCGCACGATCTTTAATATCTTGGGACCTCTGGCCAACCCCGCCGGGGCCAATAAGCAGTTGATGGGCGTTTATGACGAGAACCTTGTTGAGCCACTGGCCAGGGTACTCTCGAATCTTGGGGTCCAACGTGGCATGGTGGTTCATGGGTGTGACGGTTTGGACGAGGCAACTCTCACGACCAGAACGAAGGTTTGCGAAATAGAAAAAGGTAACTTAAACAGCTATTACCTCGACCCAGAGGAGTTGGGTCTGAAATATTGTACTTTAGCTGAGCTCATCGGAGGTGACCCTGAGGAGAACGCCAAAATTGCTCGCAGCATCTTAAACGGCTCTGAACAGGGTGCTAAACGTGATGTTGTTGTTCTCAATGCAGCACTGTGTTTGTATCTGGCCGGTAAGGCAGCTACCATTAAGAACGCAATTCCCCTTGCCAAGGATCTCATCGACAGCGGTGCCGCTATTAATAAACTTGAAGAATTTGTGAGACTTTCCAACGAGGGGATGCAATGATCTTAGAAAAGATAGCTAATCGAACTGTTGAACGGGTTGCAGAACTGAAACAACGAAAACCGGCAGAGCAAGTCATCTCAGAGGGAAAAGCTTTAGATTCAAATACCGGTTTTCCTTTTGAAAAGGCTCTAAGAGCAGAGGGCTTATCCTTCATCTGCGAGCTAAAGAAGGCTTCACCCTCGCAAGGAATTATTGCTCAGGATTTTCCCTATCTGCAGATTGCTAAGGAATATGAAGAGGCGGGCGCCGCCGCCATTTCAGTTCTCACAGAGCCCTATTGGTTTCATGGTCAAGACCGCTATCTTACAGAAATCAGCAAAGAAGTGGGGCTTCCCCTCTTGCGTAAGGATTTTATCGTGGATAGCTATCAGATTTATGAGGCCAAGATCATTGGTGCCTCGGCGATCCTGCTCATTTGTGCCCTACTGAACACGGATACCTTGAAAGACTATCTGGATATCGCCCATAGCTTAGGCTTGTCCGTCCTTGTGGAAGCGCATACGGAGGAGGAGGTCAGATCAGCTCTGGCTGCGGGGGCCAGAGTGATCGGGGTTAATAACCGCAACCTGAAGACCTTTGAGGTTGACATCACCACCAGCATTAGGCTGCGCAGTTTAGTTACTGAAAACATCCTATTCATCTCGGAAAGCGGCATTAAATCCCCTAGGGATGTGGCTATGCTGAAAGCGAACAAGACCGATGCTGTTTTGATCGGGGAAAGCTTAATGCGCAGCGCTAATAAAAAAGAACAACTTGCCATCCTACGAGGGGAACATGTTTAATGAAAATAAAAATTTGCGGTCTTTTCCGGGACATCGACATCGACTACGTTAACGAGGCCAAACCTGACTATATCGGATTTGTTTTTGCAAAAAGTCGTCGACAAGTGAGTGTTGAATGGGCAGAAGCCATTCGTCCTAGGCTCAGGTCAGAAATCACGCCGATTGGGGTATTTGTTAATGAGTCTTTAGCAAACGTGGCCAAGCTCTTAAAAGATAACATTATCGAAATGGCCCAACTTCATGGCAATGAAAATGAAAATTATATCAAAGAATTAAAATCCCTGACCGACAAGCTCATTATTAAGGCGGTCCGTGTTTTATCCCCCGAGGATATCGAAGAGGCGCAGCATACCGTTGCCGACTTTCTGCTGCTGGACAATGGACCTGGCGGAACCGGGGAGAGTTTTGATTGGAGTCTGGTCAGTAAGGTGAAGAAACCCTTTTTCCTGGCTGGTGGGTTAAAGGCAGACAATATTGAGCAGGCAATCGTAGCTACAAGTCCTTATGCCGTAGATTTAAGCAGCGGGGTGGAAACTGACGGTCTGAAAGACCGAGAAAAAATTTTAGAAATAGTCAGGAGAATGCGCAATGACTAAAGGCAGATACGGCATTCATGGGGGCCAATACATTCCAGAGACCCTGATGAATGAAATCATTAACCTGGAAAAAAGCTATCAGGATTTTAAGAACGACCCAGAGTTCAACGCAGAACTGAATAAGTTGTTGAGTGAATATGCGGGCAGACCATCTCTGCTCTACTACGCGGAGAAAATGACCGAGGATTTGGGGGGCGCTAAAATCTATTTAAAGCGTGAGGACCTAAACCATACCGGCTCACACAAAATCAACAACGTGTTGGGACAGGTTCTAATGGCCAAGAAAATGGGCAAAACACGCGTAATCGCCGAAACAGGAGCCGGCCAGCACGGTGTTGCTACTGCTACAGCTGCGGCACTGCTTGGTTTAGAATGTGATGTTTTTATGGGCAAGGAAGATACGGACAGACAGGCCTTAAACGTCTATCGTATGGAGCTTTTAGGCGCCAAAGTTCACCCGGTCACTAGCGGCACTATGACTTTGAAGGATGCCGTTAACGAAACGATGCGGGAATGGACCGCCCGTGTTCATGATACCCACTATGTTTTGGGTTCTGTAATGGGTCCCCATCCATTTCCAATGATAGTCCGCGATTTTCAGAGTGTTATTAGCCAAGAGGCGAGAGAGCAGATCCTGAAACTCGAGGGCAAACTTCCGGATGCTGTGGTTGCCTGTGTAGGGGGCGGCAGCAACTCGATAGGAATGTTCTATAACTTCATCGGTGATCAAACCGTCAAGTTAATTGGCTGTGAGGCAGCAGGACACGGTCTGGATACCGAAAAGCATGCCGCAACCATTGCTAAGGGAACTCTAGGCGTATTCCATGGCATGAAGTCCTATTTCTGTCAGGACGCATACGGGCAAATTGCTCCGGTGTATTCCATTTCTGCTGGTCTAGACTATCCGGGGATTGGACCGGAACATGCCAACCTTCACGATACAGGCAGGGCAAAGTATGTGCCCGTAACTGACGACGAGTCAGTAGAAGCCTTCGAATATTTGGCCCGCACAGAGGGCATTATTTGCGCCATTGAGAGCGCCCATGCCATCGCCCATGTGCAGAAAATTGCCGGGACTATGAGCAAAGACCAAATCATTATCGTTTGTCTTTCCGGACGCGGTGATAAGGATGTTGCCGCCATCGCGCGTTACAAGGGGGTATGTATCGATGAGTAAAATTGCACAGGCCTTTAAAAATGGGAAGGCGTTTATTGGATTTGTGACGGGTGGAGATCCTTCTATGCAGAAGAGCGAAGAGTATATTTTGGAAATGGTCCGGGGTGGTGCTGATCTGGTGGAAATCGGCATTCCGTTCTCCGATCCCATAGCCGAGGGTCTGGTCATTCAAGAGGCGAATATCCGCGCACTTTCCGCTGGAGCAACCGTCGACAAGATTTTTGACTTGGTGGCCTCTGTACGGAAAAAGACAGAAGTGCCACTGGTTTTTATGACCTATTTAAATCCTGTCTTTAAATACGGTTATCCACGCTTTTTCGGCCGCTGTGCTGATTTGGGTGTGGACGGCATCATCATCCCTGATTTGCCCTATGAGGAAAAGGATGAACTGGTTGAAGTGGCCGCAGGCTTTGGAGTAGACGTTGTTTCCTTGATTGCACCCACATCGGAACAGCGTATTCAACAGATTGCTAAGGAGGCAACCGGCTTTATCTATGTGGTCTCCTCCATGGGAGTTACGGGGATGAGAAGTGAAATCAAAACTGACCTGCCGGCGATATTAGAGGTTGTCAGGGGATCGAGTTCTATTCCCACCGCTGTTGGCTTCGGGATCAATACACCTCAACAGGCTGGGGAGATCGCCAAAATTGCGGATGGCGTGATTGTGGGGAGCGCAATCGTCAAAATTATCGAGAAGTACGGCGAAAACGCCGGTTCTTATATTTATGAATACGTTAAAAGCATGAAAAATGCTGTGAGGGAACTGGATTGAGTAGGGAACTAAGTTATCAGAAGGAGTGAAGGCATATGGTGTTTGTACTAAAACCAGACGTAGCGAGGGATCGGATTGATGCCTTCATTTATAAGCTTGAGTCAGACGGCTTTTCCACGATTCTTAGTACCGGTACAGAGCACACTGTGATCTGTCTGATCGGTAACACAGCTAAGGTTGATGTGGATCATATTGTCCAAACCAACGATATCGTTGAATATGGCAAACGCGTTACTGAGCCATTTAAGGCGGTTAACAGGATCGTTCACCCTGACAATACTACCGTTACGGTGGGAAATGTCAGCATTGGCGAGGGGTACTTTACGGTCATCTCCGGTCCCTGCTCAGTGGAGAGCGAGGAGCAAATTCTAGAAATCGCCAAATCCGTACAGCGCAGTGGTGCAACCATCATGCGTGGCGGGGTATTTAAACCGCGCACCTCGCCCTACTCCTTCCAGGGACTGCAAGCCGAAGGCTTGAAAATGCTTTTGACAGCCAAAAAGGCTACAGGGCTTCCCATTGTCACAGAAATCATGAATCAAACCCAGATCCCTTTGCTGGATGAGGTAGATATTATTCAGATCGGGGCTAGGAATATGCAGAATTTTGATCTGCTTAAAGAAGTTGGCAAATGTAAAAAGCCGATCCTCCTCAAACGAGGCTTAGCCAACACGATCGAAGAGTTGCTGATGAGTGCCGAGTATATTATGTCCGAGGGCAATGAACAAGTCATTCTTTGTGAGCGGGGTATTCGCACCTTTGAGACGATGACGAGAAATACCTTGGATTTATCCGCAATTCCTCTGCTCAAGCAGAAGTCACACCTCCCTGTGATCGTAGATCCCAGTCATGCGGCAGGAATACGCAGCCTCGTTGCGCCGCTGGCCAAAGCAGCCATGGCCGTAGGGGCTGACGGTCTTATGATTGAAGCCCACAATGATCCGTCCAAGGCTCTGTGCGACGGAGCCCAGTCCTTGGATTTAAAGCAATTTGAGGAACTAATGGTAGATTTAAGGAGAAGAGCTTTGTTTGAAGGTAAAAAGCTGTAAGTTTTGTTACAAAAACAGTTGCACGAGTCTGGTTAAATATTTAAATGCGTTGTGTCGATAAAAAGGAAATTCTCTCGACATAACGCATTTGTTTTAGGATGAGAGTGAAGAAATAACTAAAAATATAGAATCGTTGAATGATTTGCTATATAATAAGAGTTAATAAATTTATTATATCTTTCAATAACTTAACTAGGATGCAAGTATTAAACCATCATTTTTCATTTGCCTTTAAAACTAGATCTACCTTAATCTTGAAAGGCAGGCTATTTGTAATGGGTATTAGTTAAAAATATAAATATTAAGTAATAATAAAGTAGGTTGGTTTCAAAATGAAAAACACTAACTTAGAATTATTAAAAAAATATGATGAATTTGTCTGGAATTATCTTAATAGCATCAATAATACTCGTATAAAGAATTTTTCATTTGTTATGATATTATTAACCTTGTTACTTTTTGTCTTTGATTATCTTAATAATAGCAATGGATTGTGGAAACTTAATCATACCTATGTTTTATTGTTTTATAGTCACATAATACTATTTCTAGGATTATCTATATTTATTGGAATTTTTTTTATTAATAAAAATAGTTCCAATTATTTATTTACTAATTATACAATTATTTTTTCGATATTTTTCATAGATTGTACAGCATATATTTCAGGTTATGTTGATCAGATGATACATGGTCAAATAACTGTTTATTTTATTGGGTCCTTTGTAATTGCTATGTTATTTTATTTTAAGACTAAATATATAATTATGATATATCTACAATCATATCTTTTATTTATTATATTTTTACATAAAAGTCAAAGCAATAGCGAATTTTTTCAAGGTAATTCTATTAATTCAGTTATTATTATTATATTATCTTGCTTTATTTGCATTTCTATTTCGAAATTAAAAATTAACGATTGTTTGCATAAATATAAACTTGAAGAACTTGTTAAAACGCGTTCTGATGCCTTAATAATTCAACAACAAGCAATCAATCACCTTCAACAATTTAATTTAATTGGAGAGTTATCCGCAGGAATTGCTCATGAGATTAGAAATCCCATGACAACAATTAAAGGTTTTTTACAACTTTTAGGGAATAAGGACAACTATAGAAATGATAAAGATTTTTTTAATTTAATGATTGATGAATTAGATAGAGCAAATCTAATTATTACAGAATTTCTTAGTTTGACAAAAGATAGAAAGAACAATTTTGAAAAGAAAAACCTTAACGATATCATTATGAAATTAATCCCACTTATTGATACTAGCAGTAGCTATGACATTATAACTAATCTTAAAGAAATTCCAGAATTATTCTTAGATGATAAAGAGATCTGTCAAGTCATTCTTAATTTGGCAAATAACGGTCGTGAATCTATGCCTGATGGTGGATGTTTAACAATTAGTACACATCGAATCGACAATAAAGTAATATTGGAAATTCAAGATCAAGGAAAAGGCATAGATCCAGAAATATTAGATAAAATAGGTACACCGTTTTTTACCACAAAAAGTAAGGGTACTGGTCTAGGATTATCAGTAAGTTCCAGTATTATTAATCGTCATAATGCTAAATTGGAAATTAAATCTGACTCAAATGGTTCTAATTTTAGTGTAATCTTTAATATTGCTTAAAATTAATCTTCTATTATTTTTCATACCGAGACTATTTGCCAGATCATTTTGACGGTCTGGTCTATGTTATTTTTATTGATGATTATTACTCAAACCCATGTGGCGCAAGGGATAGAGGCTCTATAGGTTGCCGTGTGTCTACGTTTTTAACCCCCTCCGAAGGGAAATACCTAGTATTTTAGCGGATTCAGGGATATTTGGTAAAAAAAGAATTATCTTTGCTTTAATAAGAGAATTCGTAGCAGCCAAAACAAATTTAATGTAAAATATGGTAAAATATAATTTAGATCATAAACATGGTTGGATTGCGTAAGCGTCAAATAATCCCTTATCCCAAATTTAAGATAAGGGATTATTTGACACTTACGGATTAGCTTTCTAATCAGGAGATTACGTATGACATTTCTGACTTCCTTCAGTAGGCGGATAGGGCGATTTGAATACTTAACCTTTTCAAAACTTAACGAGTTAATTGAAAATCGGTTATTTCATATTTATTAAGGAGGTCATAAGCATGAACAAATACAAATTATACCCTTTAACAAGCGCCCAGAAATCAATCTGGGTTGCCGATAATTTTTACCCAGGGACGAGCCAAGCTGTATTATCAGCGACGGCCATAATTCGTGAAGAAATAAACTTTATTTTAATGAATGAAGCCATTAATTTAGTAATACAACACAACGATGCCCTCCGTATTAGATTTGCTAAACATGATGGTACGCCACAACAATATTTTACTGACTTTGTGCATAAGAATTTTGACATTATGGATTTCAGCTATGAAAACGGTGAAAACGATTATAGACAATGGGAAAAGAAAATGTCTGAAACCCCGTTTACCTTAGTCGACACCGAGCTTTTTTACTTTGCCATGGTTAAGTTAGGGAAACAAAAAAATATCTGTTTCTTTAAGTTCCATCATACGATTACTGACGCTTGGGGAGGTACTCTGGTAATCAAAAAGACCATGAAGGAATATTGGCAACTACTACATGATATTCGTCCCGATAATAATGAAGAGCCATCCTATCTTGACCATATTAATGCTGAACTGGATTATCTGGCTTCCGAACAATTTGAAAAGCACAAGGAATTCTGGTCGCGTGTTTTTGATACAGTACCTGAGTTTATAACATTTACTGATAGTAAAGTCTTTAACAGCTTGACCGGAAAAAGAAAAAGTTATGTTCTATCCCAGCCATTAAGTTCTAAATTGCACAGTTTCTGTGAATCAAATAAAGTTTCTGAATATAGTGTCTTTTATTCACTTGTTGCTTTGTACTTATCTAAAAGAAGCAATAAGAAGGATATCGCGATTGAGACACCTATTTTGAATAGGTCGGGCAAGAAGGAAAAGAACACTGCGGGTATTTTTATGCATAATATACCCACTAGAATATATGTTGAGCCAAGCCTGGACTTTCTAGCCTTTGTTAAGGAGTCTTTCAAAGAAATAAAGAAGTTCAAGATAAATCAACTATATCCCCATAGCTGTATATTAAGGGATTTTCGAGAAAAGCACCAATTTTCTGGAACACTTGTGGATGTTACACTGAATTATTTGAATGTCAGGCTTGATTCGGTAATTGAGTATGAGTTTATCTGGAATTACCAGGGTGCTCAGCATAACTCGTTGTTGATAAATGTTAGTGATTGGGACGGAACCGGTTTACCAGTAGTGGATTATGACTATTTGCTTGAAGTCTTCAGCGAGGAAGATATCGATCAAATGCATAATAATATGTGCAACCTGTTGACGGACGCCCTGGAAAACCCATGCAAAAGGCTTTCTGAACTGCATATGTTATCTCAGAACGAATTAAAGAAGCTGTTATTAGAGTTCAATCAGACAGAATTACCTTATGTAGCAAAGACAGTGTCCGAGTTGTTTGTGGACCAGGTTATTAAGACACCGAATAGCACGGCCATAGTTTTTGGCGACGAGAGATTAACCTACTATGAACTTAACGAGAGGGCAGATCAGCTTGCCCATTATATCCGCAGTAAAGGGATGACAAGAAATTCGATTGTAGGGTTGTTAGTCAACAGATCTTTGGAAATGGTCATAGGTATTCTGGGTATTCTTAAGGCCGGAGCAGCCTATTTGCCGATGGATCCCGGCTATCCTAGTGAAAGAATAGCCTATATGCTTAACCAGAGCCATACCCGCTTAACCCTTACGGATAGGGCTAATCCTGATCTTAGCATAAACGGAGATTGTGAGTTTGTTAACATTGCACTGAGTAATACAACTATCTATGCTGCCGAGATGGGTAATTTAGCTAAAGATAATTCGGCCCATACAGATGACTTAGCGTATGTGCTTTTTACTTCGGGCTCAACAGGTAAACCCAAAGGGGTTATGGTTCACCATCGGGCTTTGTGCAATCTTATTAACGGCGTGTCTTGTAATCTGAATTTCGACAATCAAACTATAGTTTCCTTAACAACTATCTCCTTTGATATTTTCTTCAGTGATACGATTCTGCCCTTGACCAAAGGGATGAAAGTTATAATCGCCAATGAGGAAGAGCAAACAATACCAAAGTATCTCTTTGAACTTATTGTCAAACACCAAGTTAAGGTTCTGCAAGCCACGCCGTCAAGAATGAGGCTGATTTTAAGTGAGGAGCAGGGTAGAGAGTGCTTGAATGACTTATCCCATCTCTTAATTACTGGGGAAGCGTTTCCAGCATCATTATTGCCACAATTGAAAGCAGTTACTCCAGCAGAAATTTATAATCTGTATGGCCCAACAGAAACGACTGTATGGTCATCAATGACAAATGTAACTCATTCCGAAAAGATAACGATTGGTAAACCTATAGCCAACACACAAATTTATATCCTGAATGATCATCTATTTCCAGTTACTATGGGGTCAGTAGGCGAAATTTTCATTGTCGGGGATGGAGTTTCTTTGGGCTACTTAAATAATCCCGAATTGACCAAAGAACGTTTCTTGGCTAATCCATTTGTACCTGATCAAACAATGTACCGAACAGGGGATTTGGGACGATGGCTTAAAGACGGTGATATAGAATGCCTGGGCCGAAATGATAACCAAGTAAAGATCAGGGGATTAAGGATTGAGATGGAAGAAATCGAAGCCTGCTTATTAGCACATGGTGAGGTTAAAGAAACAGTCGTAATTGTTAGAGAAGACAAAGTGGGCAAGAAACAGCTATGTGCGTACCTAACTGGTGAGATAAAGGCAAGCAATGAAGATTTAAGATCTTATATTTTAAAGTCTCTGCCAAATTATATGGTTCCTGCTTGTTTTATTTGGCTCAAGGCTATACCACTGACTCCAAATGGCAAGATCGACCGCCGCGCTTTACCGGAACCAAGCGAAATTGATTTTGGTCAGTTAACACAGACTTATAGTGCTCCCAGCAATGATCTGGAATGGAAACTGGCAAGGTTGTGGGCAGAAGCTCTTGAACTGGAACGAGTTGGAATTGACGACAACCTGTTTGCGTTGGGGGGAGACTCTTTAACAATCCTGGAAATTATGTCAGGTGCCTTATCTTACGATTGGAAACTCAACGCCCAGAATTTCTATGAATGTCCAACCATTAGGCAGTTGTCCTCTAAAATTACTGGGTGGACTCTAGAAGAAAAAGAAAATGAAGAGGAGATTTATATCTCGAGTAGGGTAAGGTCAAAGGAAATCAGGATTCAGTCAGTGGATACCGGTAATGTGCTTTTGACGGGTGCAACAGGCTTCCTCGGGATACACCTCCTCATGGAGTTATTGCTTCAAACTGATCACGAAGTCTACTGTTTGGTGAGGGGAAATCAGGCTGAAGTAAGATTAGATGAATTGCTGAGTTTTTATTTTCCCACGCTTACAATACCTATAAAAAATAGAATAGTAGTCGTTAATGGGGATATCTCATCTAAACATTTTGGGCTAACCGAGTATGAATATAATGATTTGGCCCAAAAGGTGCAGACAGTAATACACAGCGGTGCGTTGGTTAAACACTATGGCAATTACAGTGAATTCGAGAAGAATAATGTTCAAGGAACTTGCGAAATTATTGAATTCTGTATAAAATTCGGCAAAAAACTCAACCATATTTCCACGATTAGTATATCTGGAGACTTTATGGTCAACCAAAGCAAAGTCAATAAAGTTTTTCGGGAAGAAGATTTCTATATCGGACAGGATTACAAAAGCAACGTCTATGTAAGGAGTAAATTTGTTGCTGAGAATCTAGTGTTTAAGGCTGAAACTAGAGGGTTAAGGGCATCTATCTTTAGAATCGGTGCATTAACCGGTCACTACCAGGATGGTAAATTTCAGCGTAACATTGAACAGAATGCATTTTATCGTAGAATTAAATCTTTGGTGTCTTTAAGGATAATTCCTGAAAGTTTTCTTGATCAAAGTATTGAGTTTACACCGGTAGACTACTGTGCCAAAGGTATCGTGAATATTATTAACGTCAATCAGGCAAGCGGTATGGTGTTTCATATGTTTAATCATCAAAAGATTAAGGCAATCGAACTCCTGAGTTTTTTAAGAGCACTAAATATCACTGTCCAAACGCTACCTAACGTAGAATTCAATTCTTATATTACCCAGCTTTCACAAACAAAAGAAGGAAAGGAAACACTAAGTGGTCTCGTTTCCGATCTAAGTGTTAATAAGAGCTTGAAGTATAATAATGCCATCACTGTAGATTCAACATTTACAATTAATTATTTGAAGAAGGTGGGTTTTGTTTGGCCAGAGATAGACGTCGAATATTTTTCTAAAGTTTTAAGTTATATGCGTGAAGTGGGTTTTATTTACGATTCAAGAAGTTATTCCGCATAACAATGCCGGAGGTAATAAGTTAGGTCTTCTTTCCTATTGAAGTTTGTAAATTTGACATGTAGAATGTAATTTGGTGAAAAGTGAAAATTTTGTAGAATTATCTGGAGCTAGACTGTATGTCAGGTTTCGCTAAACTTAAATCGGAAGGTTATGGTGTTATGACATGTACTCAAAAAAACCACTATTATCCTTTCTTCTTACGAAGAATATGTATGGACATATACCTGATAGTAATAAAAATGAATTTAACATAGAACTCATCAACTTAAATTTTGATCGATCAAGAAAATTGAATCTAATATTATTAATTATTTCTTTAATTCTCCTTCTTATAGACTTCCTTAACAAGCAAAAAGGATTGTGGTTGTCAGGGTCAAAGTATCTCTCATATACACACCTTTTACTATTGATTGTAATGCTGACATTGTTAGTTTTTTTTCGTGTTTACAGAGGGTTAGAGCCTGAGCAAATGCGACGCAGACAATTAATTGTTTTACTATTAGCATATTTTCTTACATTAAATTGTACCTTAACTTCAATTATCGATCAGCTTATACATGGCGAGATCACAGTGTATATTATCGGGGCATATTTAATTGCCGTAATGAATAATTTTAAACCATTGACCAGCATGGGAATTTATTTAACTAATTTTTTAATATTTATTATGGGGATAACATTTGTCCAAGAAAACCCAGCTATATTAAGAGGGCATTACGTTAATGGTGCAATACTTGCTGTGTTTGCATGGTTTCTTTCTGTGATTCTTTATTATGCCAAAGTCAGGGATTTTCTGAGCAGGAAAACGATCGAACTGCAGAAAGGTGAACTCGAAAAGGCTAACCAACAACTGACATCGACCAATCTTAAGCTCCATGAATCACTCTTCGCATTAGATGAATCCCAGAATATTATTTTCACACTTGCGCTCGCACTTGAATCAAAAGATGCGTATTTACATGGACATTCAGAACGGGTAACGGATTATGCTATAGAGCTCGGGAGGTTCCTGAAATTAAGTGAAGTTGACCAAGTTAATATATACCGTGCGGCGATTTTACACGACATTGGGAAAATTGGCATTCCTGATGTGATTTTGAATAAGCCAAGCGCTTTAGATAGCGAAGAATGGTCAATCATGAAATCTCACCCAGAACGGGGGGAGGCTATTTGTTCTAAGCTGAACTTTGCCAGAGAGATTTTACCGATCATTAGACATCATCATGAACGTTACGACGGAAAAGGCTACCCAGACGGCTTAAGTGGTGAAGATATCCCATTTCTGGCTCGTCTTGTAAGTATTGCCGATACGGTCGATGCAATTACTTCCAGTCGTCCTTATCGCTCGGCCGGAACGTTTGAACAGGTATTAGAAGAATTGCAGAAATGTGCCGGCACTCAATTTGATCCGGTTTTAGTAGCTGCCTTTATTTCCCTATATAACAATAATAACAAACAACTAATCGTAAGTAAGTAAGCTTGACCTCTGTTTTGTTTGCAGTCGATAAATGTTGAAATCATAGCTTCAGGGTTAGGGTTTCAGTAGTATAAGTTCGCCTCCGCCATACCTTTAGTCTATCTAGAATTTCCAGTAAATGGCCGTCAGGGGAACTTGCATGCTTTACCCACATATTCCGATTTCATGTTAGAATAACATGAGTAGGAAGGTGGTATATTGTTGGGGAGAGTATTTAGGTCATGGAAAATATGGATAGGGATTGGGTTGTTTTTATTAGGAGTCTTGATTCCGCTTTGGTTAAAACCCCAACTTATAGGCTTGGATCAATTACTCCAAACTATGAACCATAAAACTGCTGGAAATGCGTTAATGGTTGATGCCTTTCTCGTTGTGTCAATTAATACCATTATTTCCATCCCCCAGTTTCTTAGTGTGGTGATGTTGGGAGATGGGATGGCAGAGGTTTTCGAGCGTGCTATATTAAAAACCATCATCCCCTTGATTGCCGTGCCGCTCGCTTATGTTATCGTCAATGTGATGACGCCATTAAACTATAGTTTTGGGGCCACCGATATTTTTCTATGGCTCACTATCGTGGTGATGCAGAAATTAAGTAAACAAAAATTAAATATGGGAATGAAATTACTAGTTTTTTCCCAGTTGATTTTTGGGGTTGCTTGGTTAAACCAAGTTCCTTTTCTTACTCCATATGGTTTCGGACAAGGTTCTTTATCGATAAAGGTAAAACAGGCAGCTATTGAAATTGGATTTGGTCAGGTTCTCACGCTATATGCGAATGTGTTGTTTTTTATCTTCGTGGCTAGTGCGATCACTTTATGGATTTATTTGATTTTATACATGGAGCAATGGCTCATCTCACAGGACCTACGCCGTGCCCAACTTGAAGCCAGTGAATCTCGTTCAGGACGTGAAGTTCTCCATCTTGTCCACGATCTTAAAACTCCGCTTTCTGTAATCGAAGGACTGGTTTCTTTGATGGAATTAAGATGGCCGGATCCTAAGATGCAAGAATACTGTCAGACCATCTATGGTTCTATCCATTCGATGAGCAAAATGGTTTCAGAAATCTTGTATGAGGATAGAAAGGACTGGTGTGAGCTTAAAGAACTAATCGATTATATTCGGGCAAGTCGTCTAAGTGGTACGAATTTATCGGTGGATATTGAATTAGAGGGAGAACCCCAATCGAGTCTTTACATTAATAAAATTAGGATGACGCGAGCAATCATTAATTTGATTGATAATGCGTTGGATGCTATACAAGAACAGGGGAATGGAAGGGTAGTATTACGCGCCAGAACCTTGACAAACGTAGTAAGCTTAGAGGTAGAAGATAACGGATGCGGTATTTTGGCAGATAGGGTGAAAAAAATCTGGAAGACCGGATACAGTACGAAAGACCATCCCGGGGTTGGTTTAGCTTTTGTACGACAAGTTGCAGAAGGACACGGAGGATCCGTCAATGTAAAAAGTGAAGTGGGGCAGGGAACGAAGTTTTGGATAACCTTGCCACTGGGAGAAAGCCAATGAGAATTTTAATTATGGATGATGATAAGTCGCTTCGCTATATGTTAAGTGAAATATTTACGTTTGTCGGTTGGGATCCCATAGCCTATCCCAATGGGAGAGAGGGAATTAAGGGCTTCCTTAACCATGGAGCGGATATCATTTTAGTGGATTATCATATGCCTGAAATTGATGGCTTAGAAGCGGTTCGCCTGATACGAGAACAGAATCAGCAAATACCTATTCTCGTATTAACCGTAGACGAAAGGCAGGAAATTGCCGATCGTTTTCTGGATGCAGGAGCCACCGATTTTGCACTCAAACCTGTCAAAGCGCCGGATTTGATTGCTCGAGTTCAATTGCATAAGCGGCTGTTGGATATGACAAAAACTGTTCAAGCAACTACAAAAATGCAATACGAAGTGTTTGTAACCAAAGGAATTAGCAAATCAACCCTATCCTATATAGAACGATATCTTACAGCTTGTCAGCAACCTTCCACAGTAGAGGAGATATCCAAAGAATTAGGGCTAGCTGTTCCTACCGTTTATCGATATTTAACGTATCTTGTTCTAAATGGCAAAGTACAGTCAATTCCTAGTTATCAAAAAATTGGTAGACCAAAAAATCGATATAATATGATTCGAGTAAAGTGAAATTATTACCCCCTTAGAGATATTGATCATATCCCTAGGGGGTTTTTAGAATGTATAATTATCGATTAATTATTACTTTTTATCATTTTTATTTCTTTTAATATGTATGTTTCTTGCTATAATTAGTTAAAATTAATGTCGAAACTAATTATAATGAGGGGGAAGATAAAAATGACTATCTCGAAAAGGTTTATCGCCGGGATCTCGACTACTGCGCTACTTGCTACCCTGCTTACAGGGTGTGGTGGAGGCACTACCACACCAAATAGTGCAGGAAAGTCCGACAAACCATTGAAAATGACATTGCTGGCAGAACCGCAAGCTCTGGATACATCAATTGCCAACGCCGCTGTATCGTTTGATATTCTTAATCAAATTAACGAAGGTCTCTATCGTTTGGGAAAGGACGGAGAACCCATACCTGCTTTAGCTGCTGCGATGCCTGTGATTACAAACGATGGAAAGACCTATACAATCAAACTGCGGGATAACATCAAATGGTCGGATGATTCACCAGTGACGGCCAAAGATTTCGAATATGCGTGGAAGCGTACCTTAGATCCTAAAACAAAGGCAGATTACGCCTTTATGGTTGCTTGGATTAAAGGTGGAGATGCCTTTATGACCGGAAAAGGAAGCGCAGACCAAGTCCAGGTCAAAGCAATTGATGATAAAACCCTCACCTTCACATTGGAAAATCCGATTCCTTTTATGACTGCCCAACTCTCTTTCCCAGTCTTTTTCGCAGAAAAGCAAGCGTTTGTGGAAAAGTATGGGGATAAGTATGCGGCAGATGCCGACAAGATACTGTTCGATGGTCCTTTTACCCTAACTAAATGGGATCACGAACAAAGTTTGACTTTAGTGAAAAATGAAAAGTATTGGGATAAAGCTAATGTGAAACTGAACCAAGTCGATATTCAAATTGCCTCGGACAATAATACCTTAGCTAACTTATATCAGTCCAATGCCATTGATGTGGCACGCATTACACGCGATCAGGTGGATCAATGGAAAGCAAAGCCGGATTATCAAATTTCGCCCCAACTCTATATCACCTACGTAGAGATGAACGAAAGCGTTCCAGCTTTGAAAAACGCTAAAATTCGTCAGGCTCTGGCGATAGCAATTGATCGCAGCAATTTAGTCGATATTGTATTCCATGATGGAAGCCAGTCGCCCACTGGATTTGTACCGAATGGGACAATGAACGGAAACAATAAAGAGTTCCGAAAAGATGCAGGAGATGTGCTACCGAAATATGATCCAGCCCAAGCCAAAACATTATTAGCCGAAGGATTAAAAGAAGCTGGACTAACTTCCTTCCCAACCTTAAAATTCACTGGTGACGATACTGAAGATGGGAAAAAGGCCTTGGAATATATCCAAGGGCAATGGAAACAAAATCTGGGGGTTAATGTTACAGTAGAGTCGATTCCCCACAAGCTAAGGATTGAACGCGGACAAACGCATCAATTTGATTTATTGTTATTTAACTGGGGAGCGGATTATAATGACCCAATGACTTTCCTAGATTGTCATGAATCAAAATCTTCCTTCAACGAAAGCCAGTTTAAAGATCCACAATTTGATGAATTAATAGAAAAAGCCAAAGCAGAAGCCGACGGAGCGAAACGTGCTCAATATTTAGTTGAGGCGGAAAAGATTTTGGCTCAGAAAATGCCAGTTGCTCCCGTCAACTTCCGTGCTTATTCCTATTTAGTAAAACCAAACGTCAAAAATATTCTGTTCTTCCCTTATGGTTCTGAGTGGGATCTCAAAAACGCATCTGTCGAATAGTTAGTTCAAGTAGAGAAGATAGAGGGGTTCCATCAGGAACCCCTTCCTTTTTATACCAAGAATTACGAGGATGAACTTAGTACGTAGGAGGTGTAATGATGTATCGTTTTGTTCTGCGGCGTTTCGCCTATATGTTGATCACGTTCTGGATGATTGTTACCGTGACCTTTGTGCTTATGCATAATTTACCAGGGGATCCCTTCGCTAATTCCGAGAAACTTTCCATCGAACAAAGGGCATTATTGGCCCAAGAATATGGCTTGGATCAGCCGATTTTCGTTCAATATAAAGATTATCTTATTAATATAGCACAGGGAGACTTAGGAGTATCTTTTGCTTATCCCACCCGGAAGGTCACCGAGATCATTAAACAGTCTTTTCCTGCATCGGCTGAACTTGGAATGGAATCAATTGTTTTTTCCGTTATTATTGGGTTGATTCTCGGGATTACAGCAGCTCTCAAACATAATAAATCCTGGGATTATTCAGCAATGTTTATTGCTATTGTTGGGGTCTCAATTCCATCTTTTGTTCTAGGACCTGTTTTACAATATCTTGTCGGTGTTAAATGGGGAATTTTACCCGCAGCTCTTTGGAATGGACCCTCCAGCCGAATCTTACCCGCCTTGACCTTGTCATTTATGACGATTGCCATAACGGCGAGAATGATGCGTACGTCGATGCTTGATGTCCTTCATGCCGATTATATTAAAACGGCTCGTTCGAAAGGATTATCTCAATCCGCCATTGTCCTTAAACATACATTACGTAATGCGATTCTACCGATTGTTACAGTCCTTGGGCCAATTACGGTAAATGTTATTACTGGAACTCTTGTGGTGGAACAGATTTTTGCTATACCAGGCTTAGGAAAATACTTTGTGCAAGCTGTTTATTCCAATGATTATACGTTAATCATGGGTTTAACCATTTTTTATAGTCTTCTGCTCATCGTCGTTATGTTCTTGACGGATATTGCCTACGGATTCATTGACCCTCGAATTCGTTTAGCGAAAGGGAGGAATTAAAATATGCAGGAGATCACAGATAACCTGTTTACCCCCGTTCCGAAACAGCTTAACGAGCAAGAAAAAATAACTCGGCCGTCCATCACCTATGGGCAAGATGCTTGGCGACGGTTGAAGAGAAATAAGTTCGCGATGGCCGGTTTTTATTTTTTAATTGCAATCACCTTACTCGCTATTATCGGACCCTATCTACAAAAAAATGGGTATGATGTGCAACATCTGACAGCAAGAAACGAGATGCCAAATGGTTCTTACTGGTTTGGAACGGATGAATTCGGACGGGATCTTTGGGTTCGGCTCTGGTGGGGAACCCGTATCTCGCTGTTCATTGGGATTATGGCAGCGCTGATGGACTTATTTGTTGGGGTTCTTTATGGTGGGATTTCTGCCTATTACGGTGGGAAAATTGACGATATCATGCAGCGGTTCATCGAAGTGGTATACTCCATTCCTTATCTGTTGATCACTGTGTTACTGATTGTGATGATGGGATCTGGGATTTGGACGATTGTATTTGCTTATGGTATAACGGGTTGGATTTCGATGGCCCGTCTGGTTCGGGGGCAGATCCTCTCCCTGAAAGAGCAAGAATACGTTTTAGCAGCAACCTCTTTGGGAGCCAGCCCTTGGCGAATCATTACAAAACACTTAATTCCCAACGCGCTTAGTTTTATCATTATTCAGATTACCTTTACGATTCCCCAAGCTATTTTCACAGAAGCTTTTCTTTCTTTTCTCGGGCTCGGAGTCAAAGTTCCTCTGGCTTCGTTAGGAATGCTTCTCTCGGATGGAGTGGGTTCTATGCGTGTTTACCCCTGGAGATTGCTGTTCCCTGCCCTAGTTTTTTCCTTGATGATGGTATCTTTTAATCTTCTTGGAGACGGTTTGCGTGATGCGCTTGATCCGAAATTTAGAAAGTAAGGAAGTGTTCGTGTGAAAAACATACTGGAAGTAAAAAATCTCAAAGTTTCTTTTCATACGTATGCGGGAGAGGTTCAGGCTGTGCGAGGTGTTTCCTTTGAATTAAAGAAAGGGGAAGTCTTGGCTATTGTCGGAGAATCCGGGTGCGGAAAATCAGTGACCTCCCAAACCATTATGCGCTTAATTCCGAGCCCTCCTTCATTTATTAAAGAAGGTTCAATTCTCTTTGACGAAAAGGTAGATTTGCTTCAACTCACCCCGAAAGAAATGGAATTAATTCGTGGTTCCGAAATTGGAATGATCTTTCAAGATCCGATGACCTCCTTAAATCCAACAATGACTATTGGCAAGCAAATCACGGAAGGCTTAGTCAAACATCAAGGGCTCAGCAAAGATAAGGCTCAGAAACAAGCTATCGAACTACTCTCGCTGGTAGGTATACCACGCCCGGAAACTCGGATCAAACAATATCCGCATGAATTCTCGGGCGGCATGCGTCAACGGGTGATGATTGCGATTTCGCTAGCCTGTCGTCCGAAATTATTGATTGCAGATGAGCCCACCACTGCCCTTGATGTAACCATTCAAGCCCAGATTATAGATTTGTTAAAGGATTTGCAGGAGAAAATAGGGTCTTCCATCATTATTATTACCCACAATTTGGGGGTCGTTGCTGACATTGCTCAACGTGTGGTGGTCATGTATGCCGGAAAAATTGTGGAACAAGGAACAGTGGATGACATTTTCTACCGTGCACAGCATCCTTACACTCGAGGGCTTTTACATTCCATCCTACGGCTAGATGACGAAAAGGGCGAATTGGTTCCCATAGAAGGAATGCCGCCGGATTTGTTAGCCCCTCCGACAGGATGTGCTTTTGCGGCACGGTGTCAGCACACTATGAACATTTGTTTAAAGGAGGATCCGCAACCTCAGCTTATACAAGATGAACACAATACCGCTTGTTGGTTATTGGACAAGCGAATGAGGGCGGGAATTAGCTAGGGAAGGAGGGAACATTATGTCTGATCCGATTTTGGAAGTATGTAATCTGAAAAAATATTTTCATGTTACGAATGGCGTTTTGAAGGCTGTGGACAATGTCAATTTATTCATTCGACGGGGAGAAACATTTGGCTTAGTAGGAGAATCGGGATGCGGAAAATCAACGTTGGGACGGACGATTATGCGTTTATATAATGCAACTGAGGGAGAGGTTCTCTTTAATGGAGAGAATGTTCATCAGTTGAAAGGAAGCAAGTTGAAACAGTTTAATCGCGATATGCAGATGGTTTTTCAAGATCCTTATGCTTCGCTGAATCCGCGGATGACCGTAGGGGATATCATTGCCGAAGGGATCGATATTCATCGATTATATAGCGGAGTTAAACGGCGGGAACGGGTCTCGGAATTGCTGCAAACAGTTGGCCTTCCCGAAGAACATGCTTCTCGTTTCCCGCATGAGTTTTCCGGAGGACAAAGGCAAAGAATTGGAATCGCACGTGCCCTCGCGATTAAACCCCAATTTATCGTTGCGGATGAGCCAGTCTCGGCGTTGGATGTTTCTGTTCAGGCCCAAGTCATTAATCTCTTTAAGTGTCTGCAAAAAGAAAATGGACTAACTTATTTGTTTATTTCTCACGATTTAGCTATGGTTAAGCACATTGCCGATCGGGTTGGGGTGATGTATTTAGGTGCGATGACAGAAGTCGCCAATTCCAGCGATTTATATCTTAAGCCGCTTCATCCGTATACAGTAGCCTTACTATCCGCAATTCCGATTCCCGACCCTGAAGTAGAGCGCAAACGGGAAAGAATTATTTTAGAAGGAGATGTACCTTCTCCCATCAATCCTCCTGCTGGTTGCCGATTTTTTGCCCGGTGTCCAAAAGCTATGCCTGAATGCCAAGTTAATACTCCGCTTTGGATTGAAGTGGAAAAGGAACATTATGTGGCCTGTCATTTGTATAAGTAGCTGCCAGCGCAGCTATTGATCAAATGATCACAGCATCACTGTAGGGTTTCCAGCAGAATAGAATAAGTTCGACTCCGCCAAAATCGCCAAATACAAACAGTCCGAAAGGGCTGTTTTTTTCATTCAAATCAGACCCCTATGCCACTGCACGGCACCACTGATGAATGGAAAATTTATTATATAGTAATCTGATGGTGAAAGGCAGGAATAGTTATTGAACATGTCGAAAGACCTCAATATTTTCAAAGGATTTTCAAAGGTTTTCAAGAAGTAAGCAAAGAATGGTTATACAAAAGGAATAGGTGCATAACCAGATATAAAAGAGGGTGGTATCATTATCAAGTGATCAAAGAGATAAACGTTTTTTTGAATATAAATATGAATGAGCGCAGATTGTCCATCGTCGTATTTTCGTTATTTTTTTCTTGGCTACTGGCGTTTCCATTTGAAGGACAGGTTTTATACGCTCTTGCCCAACGAAATAAGATAGACCCCCATATGATGATCTTTGGCTCAATCACTGCCCATTTTGCGGGTCTTATTTTGAGTGGTTTTTTAATTAAGACCAGGTTAGCAGCAAAGCGGCTGATACTGTTTTCTATTGCTTATTGTATAATTGGTTGCAGTGTATTTTTTTTCGCGCCCTCTATCCTTTGGAATATAATCTTGATTTCAGACTCCTTCCTAGCGGGTACTTGTGTGGCGGCATGGGGCTTTTATCTGAAAAGTGGCACTCCATCGAATAAACGTATCAAAACCATTGCGGACGGACTGATTTATAGCAATATTCTTATGATATTGTTGAATATGACGGCAATCAATCTGTCACCTTATACCGGGTTAGGGTTGTCAATACTCATTCTAGGTGGTGCATTATTTTTCACAGTTCGATTGCCCGTAAATGAACAATCAGTGTCGCCTACACAACCCGAGAAAATTGAAAAGCATATAAATACTAACAAGCATCTTACCTTTTTATGTATATTTATTGTGATTATTACCATCAACTCAGGGCTAATGTACCAGGTGGTGAACCCTGCCTTTTCGCACCACGAGTGGCTTGTAAGCTGGTATTGGGCGGTACCCTATATTATCGCCTTATATATTATGAAGAATCTGCCGAGAAAAACAAATCGAACCTACATACTTTATGTTGCCATTACTATGATAGGATTCGCTTTTATTGCCTTTATGACCTTTGACCGTTCAGTTGCAAGCTACCTGCTGGTCGATACCCTAATGCTGGGAGCATGTGGCATCTTTGACCTCTTTTGGTGGAGCATTCTTGGCGAAATGTTGGATTTTGATAAAAATCCGGCAAAAATTCTTGGCTTAGGACTGTCTGCCAATGTATTTGGGGTATTGCTTGGTGGATTTATAGGCGATACAATCTCCAAAGTAGACACAGGAAATCATAATCTGTCCGTAATAGCCCTTGTGGTGGTTTTTATCATTCTGATTATCTTTCCGCCTCTTCACAAACAACTTTCTATGCTGTTTAAAAACCATGAATTTCTAACAGCATTATTTGAAGTGTCACCGACCGTACAGAACGAGGACATTTTCAGTTTTACTTTTATCGGGCAGCTTACCGAACGCGAACGTGAAATTACGATGCTGCTTCTAAAGGGACGAACCTATAAAATAATTGCAGGTGAATTGAGTCTAAGCGAAAATACAGTTAAAACGCATATCAAAAATATCTACTCCAAATTTAATATCAAAAGTCGAATGGAACTAGTCAATTTAATGATGGAAAAAGAGCGTTCCTTATCAAGGTAGCTGAATACCTTGATAACAGAACGTTTTTCGAGCCCCTCACCCGAAAGGGTGAGGGGCTATTTGTTTAAATCACCCGTTTTGGGTGACGACTTTTATAAAGAACGTCATTATGATAATTCAAAGAGTATTCCAAGAAAGGGAGGTGATAGTAATTTGGAAGCAATCGGATAAAGGGTATCAAAATTCTGTGAATCCTTCGGAAGCGCACGGAGGCAAACGGCACAAGCCTCACAGCCAAATGTAAATTTCGTCTTGTTTAGATTCTTATCGAGAATCAAATATATACTCTAGATCAATATAATTAGTGTGATACACTTTTAAGGAGGGGTGCCCTGTGTCGCTTCAGCGGCGAAAGAAATTTGGTTTAATCCTATCATGCCTGTTATTAGCCTCGTTATTGTTGTCGTCGGTAGTCCTAGCAGCAGATACCGCCAACCAGTTTGCTAGTGAATCTGAAGTATCGCCTTATCGTATCTGGACAGTTACTTGTAATCGAAGTATTGATGCCGCAAATCTCGCTGCCAACATCACAATCAGTCCTGCTACTAACATAGCACCAAGCATCCAGCTTAGTGCCGATAGGAAATCAGTCCAGATATATCCGCCAGCAACAGGATATACGGCTGGACAAAGCTTTGTTATCAAGGTTGGGACTGGTTTGAAAGACAGTAGTGGGGTGTCTTTAGGTAAAGCAGCTACTAAGACTTTCATAGTAAGCACCACTAATCCCTATTCGGCAGCAACCTACACGAAGTCTAGTCTGGATAGTACGGGATTAACCTGTACTTGGACTGCAGCAAGTAATACCTGTACTCTGTCAAGCAATGACTACAATGGTGTTTTTGTTGCCAACCAGGCCGCCGCCAGGGTGAATGGTTCGGATTTTACCTTGACGGGGATTCCCAGCAAAGATGCCAGTGGAATCATTATTCCCGCTAAAATGCTCTGGGAGAGTTTTGGTATCGTAGTAGATAATAACAATTTGATAAAGGAATCCATGCTTGTAACCCAGGCGAGCAACGATGCATATACTAGGAATACTAATAAGAATGTACTTATTAAAACGAATGATCGGATCCTTGCAGAAGCCAATACAACAATATATAGTGGCAGTTCACAGATGACCATGAAAATGAACGATAGCTCTCAGTTGACGCTGGAACCCAATACCTCAATCATTATTAATAGTAACCAGCGTAATACGAACGGTAGTAAAACCGTTTTGGTCGAATTGAAGGGCGGGACTTTGGCCATCTCTGCAGTCAAACCAGCTATCGAGGATAGTCTCAAAATAAAGGTGGGAACAAAAGAGTTGTTAATCACAGATACAGCCACGCTCAGAGTTTCCCTTTAATCAGCAGAGTCATTGATCGGTTAGGTTTATTAATCTACAAAGGAGGCAAACGACAGTGAAAAGGCCTGCTCGGAAATATATTGCTTTATCAGGTGCAATTTTATTGTTCTGGGGACTAAGTATTCCGTTAGCTCTTGGGGAAAATATTACCGCCGCAGAACCTCCAATTACTGCAACGGTTACTAGCGCTGGAGCACCTGACTCACCATCAAGTACAGGAACAGCGGCTATTAAGATTGAGGTGTTGAGTGGGGTTGTGGGCTTAGAAACTGGGGGGGCAACTCCTAGCGCGCTACCGGCCAATACCGTTTCTACCATCAATCCAACCGTTGGAAAAGAATCACCAGTGGTCAATACTAGTATGCTAGATGAGTCCAGTCTGAATAAGCTCAAGGTGAGTATGGGTAGTAATCTGACTGAGATTGCCAGTCAACAAGCAGCTGACTTGCAGAACAAACAGCAGGGCTTGATGCAGGTAGCCCAGTACGTTGATAAAACCGAGATGGGGACAACTGCCGATTACCAGGCCAAGATAAAACTGGCCCAGGAAAGATTCTCAGGTTTATCGTTTGATATTCGACAGAAGATGGGTAACCTAGATATACAGCTTCAGGAAACAGTTAATACTGCTCTGGTTGATGCCCAGAACAATATGAACACCTTTCTAAACAGTAATGCGGCTACCAGTCTCTTCTCGACCACTACCATCGATCAGGTTAAGCAGGAATCCATGAAATTCTTAGATCAAATGCAGGATAATATGCGTTTGAGCACTAACTACAATAATACAATGCTAGCCGATAATTCTGTTTTTAAGCAGATTGAAGCCATGCAGGCCAACCTTATAAAGGGTGGAACCCAGTATACTGATAGTTCTATGATGACTTTGCAAATACCAGCTGGATTTACCCCGCCCGAGATAGACATCAGCAACGGTATTCCTAATGTCACCGGGTTGGTGTTGCCGCCGGGTATCATCGGTATTGGAACTCAAAGTGCTGACTTCTTTAAAAATCTCCCTGCCGGAGTTGTACTCCCTTCAGATTTAACGAATATGCCTTCCGGGCTCACTGAGTTGCCAGCTAACAGTACGATTTTACCCTGCCAGGTATTTGGCGAAGGAGTACTAAAAGAAATAATCGAGTCTGGAGGCACTCGTCTTCCGGCCAATTTTCAGGAAAAACTGCAAGAATTGGCTGATGCAGGTACTCCCCTGCAATTACCACCCGGCATAGTCCTACCGCCCGGCTTAGAAATTCCTACAGGTAGCGTGATAAGCTTCCCAACGGGGATTATGCTACCGCCCGGCATGGATCTGGGAAATACACGTGTTGGTATAGCGGGGCAAACGCCAACTACCGGCGGTGGACAGATAACTCTACCAACTGGAATTGATCTCCCGCCTGGAATTAATCTGCCAACGGGCGCGACGCTCCCTGATGGAGTTACCCTACCGGAAGGTATTGTGATTCCGACTGGCACGCAACTTCCCAATAACATCGTAATACCAACCGGAGCTACGCTACCCGACAATATAGTTATTCCAACCGGAGCTACGCTACCCGACAATATAGTTATTCCAACCGGAGCACAACTACCCAGCAATATTGTCCTGCCAACCGGAACTCAACTACCGACTGGCTTTACCTTGCCTGAGGGAGTCACAATGCCGCCTGGCGGAGGTATGCCACCTGCTGGCGGAGGAACGCTACCGCCTGGCGGAGGTATGCCACCTGCTGGCGGAGGGACGTTACCGCCTGGCGGAGGTATGCCTCCTGCTGGTGGAGGAATGCCTCCGACCGGTGGAGGACCAGGTGGACCTATGCCATAAATAGTATCCATATCAACAAAGAATTTAAGTTAACAAAAAGCTGTTGATTTGATTAAAATCAACAGCTTTTTGTTATGAGATATAGAAAATTTCTGTTTTGTTCTCTTTAGGAATTTTGTGAAAGAAAATAAAACGATAAAGGGTTTTAATAGAAAATTGTCGAAAATCAAAATACAGGATTATGCTTTTTTGATTTAGATACGCAGTATTTTCACAATACGAATAAAATATGAACGTATCATTCGGCGAAGATTATTATACGTAATAAAAAAAGGTATTATTATTTAACCTAGCGAATAATAGAAGGCGATTAATAAATATGACTAAAATGTTGGCTTAACATGATAACCGCACTAAAGTTTCCACTTTATGAAGAATTAATTGACCATATAGCCTAAGAAAGGAGCGAAATCGAAATGCATATTACGGAGTATGAGATAGCTTTAAGGTTATTTTTGGCTTGTGTTTTTGGGGGAATAGTGGGTTACGAGAGAGAACGAAACGATAGCCCGGCAGGCTTTAGAACGCATATTTTAGTATCCTTGGGTTCTGCTTTAGTCATGGTCCTATCCATGTATGGATTCAACGATTTTAATTCAGTAAATAAAGATCCTGCTCGACTAGCTGCTCAAGTCGTTTCAGGTATTGGGTTTTTAGGAGCTGGGACGATTTTAAGAGATAAAACATCCGTCAAAGGATTAACGACGGCCGCTTCACTTTGGGTTGTGGCAGCTATTGGATTAGCTGCGGGAGCAGGATTCTATTTTTCAGCGTTTTTTGTCACAACATTAGTTTTCCTTACATTAGAGCGTTCTGTTGAGACTTATTTTTTTAGAAATAGTCAAAATTTAAAAGTAGTTGCCGTAAATGGTACTTGTAAAGTTAAAGAAATAAACCATCTTTTAGAATTGCATGGGATAATTCCTCAAAATATTTCTATGACTCTGTTAAAAGAAGAACTGAATAGAACGACAATTGAATACAAACTAAGAACTCCCTTCCGTAGAATAAATATGGATGGGATTATTGAAGATATTAATGAAATTGACGGAATATACTCTGCTGAGAAAGAGGGAAAAAGTGGAAATCAATCAATAGTTCCCTTCCTAACTCGTATACTCTGGCCTTTTAGTAAAAGAAATAAAAAGCCTCCTTCTCTGTAGGTTAGTTCAGGAAAATAATGAACCTTTCATAAAATTAACTATAGTAAAAATTGATTATGGCTATATTGACTTGGTATACGCACAATGCTAATCTTCTGTTGTGAGCAAAGCATCATCAAACCGTATTCCCTTCCGTACTAATTTGTGCAAATTTGAACATGTGAAGAATTGAGGAGAAGATGAAGATGGAGTCGGAGTCGGGGGATAGAAGTTATCCAATATGGTTATTATTTGATCCTAGACATCCTGTACGTCATGACATTTGGACACCAATACTAGATGAATTACAGGACAAAGTATATAGGCAAATCCGGAGAAGAGTAGATACTAGCAAAATGCTTATTAGAAATGCTGTTAACAATAGTTTAATAGTTCCAAATACCTTAAATTGGTGGGGAGAAGAAGTTGTTACAGAAATTGAGCTATTCAGGGAAATTGCACTTGAACATAAACCAAAGATTCTTATTTCTTTCGGTGCATTTGCTTTTGAATTTGTAAGGCGTGTCTACAAGACCAAACCAAAAAAAGGGCCAAAGTATTGGGGTACTGCTATCTTAGGAGACGAATTCAGAAAGTCAATTGAGAACTTTAATATAAACACCACAAATAGAATCCCCTTACTCCGCCGAGTTATCACGAGTGGGAATTATATAGAAGCTCACAATTATTTCTGTCGGAATGAGGGAGAAAATTATTTCAATTATGTTGGGCTAAAGATAGCTGAAAAGATTATTGAAAACAAAGATAAATTAGAAATCTGGATAGAATAAGTACGACAATAGCAAATTATTTAGTCTCTAGCTGAGAAGCTAGAGACTTTTTTTTATTTAAAAACTAATCCACTAACAATAGGAATTATTGGAACAGATAATGTAGAAGAGCTAGTACTCCATTCAACGTTTATGGTAAAATATGTAAAATATAATATGGACTTTTGATTTTCAAGGTAACGAAATTAAACACTGATCGTAAGACAAATTCACGATATAAGTTGGGCGTAAATATTGTTGGGGAGATGTAAAAATGAAAAAAACAATAATAACTATATTATTATTGTTTATATTGATAATCGTTATTCTTCTACACCTTAATGTGGAAGATGAAAATCCTAATGATAAAACTATAAAAAATAGTATATCGGAATTACCCTCCGAAACTATATCTAAGCCTCCACTTGAATCAGAATTTATACCTACTCTTCTACCCACGCCCACGCCCGCTACCCATAATATTAAACCTGACTTTTCTAACGTGATATTTATTGGAGACTCTATTACTTTTGGGTTTATAAACGCGCATAATACTCCCGTAGAAAAAGATCATGTATATGCAAAAATTGGGGCACATGTCTTTGAAGGTTCTAAACTATTAGGAGACAATAGCAAAATGATAACCGATAGATGTAACGGTTCAGTAGATTATGTATTTCTTATGTTTGGAGCAAACGATTATGGCTACAATATGAATGCTTATAAAAATTGGTATAAGGAGTTAATCAAATACATAAAACAAATGTTTCCAAATTCCAAAATTGTTATACAATCCGTTATGCCAATGAATAGTACAGCTAAAGAACCTAATAGGAATCAAGAGCCCCAAAAGTTAAATTATATTATAAAAGCTGTTGCCATTGAAGAAGATGTTCAATTTATGGATGTTTCAAAGTTTATACCTAATGCTAAAAAAATGCTTTTAGAAGATGGTTTACACTTTAAACCAGAATTATATCCGTTATGGATAACAGCCATAGTGAACTCGTTCAACTAAAGTTGAACGAGTTCATTTTGAATTATTGGTAAGAAAGTTCAACCATGTAGAGTAAAATAAAGGTTTGTAATGAATACCGTCATTTGCATATAAATTTTCATTACTACTTACTAATTCAGTGGTATTAAGAAATCCTACGTTTTCATTTTTGGATACTTGTAAAATAACTGAATTAAATTCGTTAATTCTTCCGTTATTAAGGCTGGGATTGTTTTGGGTGGCCTGACCCAAGACGGGGAGTATAGACTGAATATAAATCCTTGCATTTGGGTATTTGGCTTTAACGGTTTCTACTAAATCTGTATAGTGTTGTGCAAACTGGGCTTTGTTGTAACTTCCTATGTCATTGATTCCACTCATAATAAAAACCCTTTTAGGATTTGGGTTTGTAGCCGAATCAACCATTTCTTTAACTTTATCAGTACCTATCCCAACCTTAGCATAAACTTTAGAATCATCTAAAAGATTATAAGCCGATAATCCTTTTGTTATAGAATCCCCAAAGAATATATCATCATTAAATATTCTGTTATACTCACAGGAGGGAGCATTCGCGTAGGTTAATTGATTTTTAGAATAAATTTTCGCTTTATTATTGTATGAATTTAAAATTGGAGTTAACACAGAGGTAGAAGCTGAGGCTGAAGCTGAAGTATAACATCCTCGTTCTAACAGTGAATTTTTCAAAATACTACTTAAAAGGTAATTTAAACTACTTACCAACTGAATATTACTATTAAGATTATCTAAAAAGCCGACATCGTTTGATAATAATACCTTATTAGCCAAAATATTATTAATATTGCTTTTAGAAATGCTAAGCTGACTTTTTAGGAAATCTTCAAAACATCCCAACTCATTTTGAAGATTATTCTTATTAGAAATATTCTGTTGAATATTATTGGATTGGATTGAATTTTTGAAATAAGGATCAGATATATACATAATATCTTAATATCCTTTCTTATATATATGATTTAAAGAATTTATCCTAACCAAGCCCTACCATTTTCACTCATCATGATGCCACTGGGTAGGGGGTTTGCAGAAAAGAAAATGTACACCTACTACAAATATACTCTCACCAAAATTAAAAATCAAGATTTAAACATTTCAAGATTTCAAATCCAATTTAAAGATGATATTAGATACAATATTATACCAAAATATAACATTTACGTAGTAAGATTAAATTTATCCTAAGTTAAGGGTTTATCTTAGTGCTTACTGTTATGTGTAAATAATTTTATCTTGACAACATTTTCACTTTAATATAGCTTATATTAAGAGGTCAATATTCAACATTATCTGACCTTAGCAAATTAATTAAATCAAGAGCAGCATTCAGAAAACGAGGGGATTAAAGAAAATGAAGAAAAAATTAGGAATTATTTCGTTACTTTTATCTATTATAGTTATTACTTTATCAGGATGTAATTCTACTAAAGAGGTAACGGCAAAGATCCCATCAGTTGATGAAATAACTCAAAAAGTCAAACAAGCTACTGATACATCAAATATGAGGATAGCAGATGCAGCAGGATTGAAAAAGTTGTATGACATTAATAGTGATGAGCTTGAGGGCTTCTCGCTCTTAACTGCACCATCAAATATTAAATCAGATGAAATAGCGATTTTAAAAGTGAAAGATTCTGGTAATGTAGAAAATGTTAAAAATAAGATTACAAAAAGAATAGATAAACAATTAAAGAGTTTTAATGGATATCTTCCAAATGAATATTATCTAATACAACATAATACCGTTAAAGTTAAAGGAAATTACGTCATTTTTATTGTATCTAAGGATGCTGAGAAAGTATCGAACGCATTTGATGAAGCGTTTAAGTGAACTCGTTTAATAAAAAGCCAATTGAAGTCTTGTTGAGGGGGCGGGCACAACGGTTTTCAGTAGTTTACTTTTCATATTTGTGTTTTTGCCCATAACACTTTTATTGTACTATATTTCACCTAAACCAATCAAAAACATCATTTTAATTCTATCGAGCTTGATTTTTTATGCATGGGGCGAGCCTATATATATAGTTATAATGATTTTTGCAATTGTTTTTGACTATACCAACGGTATTGTAATTGAAAAGTATTATTCAAATATAATAATTAGACGCTTAGGTCTAATTATTTCTTTAACAGTTAATTTAGGCTTACTAAGTTTTTTTAAATATTACGGCTTTTTTGTAAGCAACTTTTCAGAACTCTTACATCTTAATTTAATTGCCAAAAGTCTTCCATTGCCACTTGGAATCTCCTTTTATACATTTCAATCTATGTCCTATATAATAGATGTATATTTAGGAAAGGTCCCAGCTCAAAGAAAATTTTTATCTTATGCCACATTTGTAACTATGTTTCCACAACTTGTAGCGGGCCCTATAGTTAGATATATTGATATAGCTAAGCAGCTTGACAACAGAAAAGAAAATATTAGTCGGTTTATAGATGGTGTAGAGCTTTTTATTATAGGCCTTTCTAAAAAGGTGCTTCTTGCAAATAATATAGGCATTTTATGGAGCGGAGTAAAAGCAACTCCCTTAGGAGAAATATCAATAGTTACTGCATGGTTGGGTATAATTTCGTTCACCTTTCAGATATATTTTGACTTTAGTGGATATTCAGATATGGCTAGAGGTCTTGCAAAGATGTTTGGCTTTGAAATAAATACTAATTTTAATTACCCTTATACCTCTAGGAGTGTTACCGAGTTTTGGCGAAGGTGGCATATATCACTTGGTACATGGTTCAGAGAGTATTTATACATTCCACTTGGAGGTAATAGGTATGGAAAAACAAAGCAATTTAGAAATTTATTTATTGTATGGTTCTTAACTGGTTTTTGGCATGGTGCCAACTGGAATTTTATTATTTGGGGTTTGTATTTCGGGGCGTTCGTAGTAATAGAAAAATCTTTTTTATTAGTTTGGCTTAGTAATAAGCCGAAATTCGTTGGAAACTTATATACAATTTTAGTGGTCATTGTTGGCTGGGTATTTTTTGAGTTCGAAAGTTTAGCACAAGGTATTGCTTTTATTAAAACAATGTTTGGATTCGGGACACATCACTTTATAGATGGTCAAGCAATATACTATTTCTATACGAATGTAATTTTATTTATTATCCTTGTAATTTGTTGTACACCGATTATTAATAAATACTTAACTAAACTAAAACAAAGTATGAAATTAACCGGAGCAATTATGATACCAATTGGATATATATTGATTGTTCTTTTATGTACAGCTTATTTAGTAAACCAAAGCTATAATCCATTTTTGTATTTTAGATTTTAAGTTAACCTTCAAGAAGTTGAAAGCTCGAGTATATACAGAAAGAAGAATTAAGTTTGGAGAGATATAATTTAATCTATAAAAATATACTTGGAATTTTAATGGCTGGATACATAGCAACAATCGTATTTCTTAATCTTATTACACCAAATAAAATGTTCTCCGAGACCGAGAATAGAATGCTTGAACAAAAACCTACCTTTTCGTTGGAAAGTCTCTTCCAAGGTAAGTTTACTAAGGATTATGAAACGTTCATTTCAGATCAATTTATTTTTAGAAACATGTGGATAGGACTTAAATCTGATAGTGAAAGGGCTCTGCTCAAGAACGAAAGTAACGGTGTTTACTTGAGTAAGAATGATTGCTTAATACAAGCATTTATTAAACCGGATAGCGAAAGTTTCATGAAAAAAATTGATTCAATAAATGAAATCGCAGCTGGGGTACCGGACTTAAAAAAGTATTTTATGCTGGTCCCAAATGCTGCAGAGATATTCAAGAATAAACTACCAGCTTATGCTCCAAATGATAGTGAAAAATTGATAATTGGGCAAACAAAAAAATACCTTAATGAAAGTATAAGGTTTGTTGATGTTACTAATGCATTGGATTCGAAAAAAGATGAGTATATTTTTTATAAGACTGATCATCATTGGACTTCGAAAGGAGCATTTTATGCATATTCCGAACTTTCGCGGTATATGGGTTTTACTGCACATGATGAAGGCTTTTTCAATATAGAAAAGGTTGTTGATGACGACTTTTACGGTTCATTATCTTCTAGAAGTGGTTATCAGGGTTTAAAGGCAGACAGTATAGAACTTTATATACCTAAGAAAGAAGAAAAATGTCTTGTAGAATATATAGATGAGCATAAGGTCACGAATTCAATTTACAATATGGAAAGTCTTAAAATGAAAGATAAATACGGTGTATTTTTTGGAGGAAATCATGGGCTGATAAAAATAACAACCAATACAATTGGCGATCAGAATCTTTTAGTAGTTAAAGATTCATATGCAAATAGTTTGATTCCTTTTTTGACGGGTAATTACAGCGAAATTTATGTAGTTGATTTAAGATATTATGAAGACGATTTGAATGATTTAATTAAAAAGAATAAAATAAATGAACTATTGATTTTATATAATGTAAATACACTTTATAATGAATCATCTTCCTAAGGGTTAGCTATTTTTACTTAATCTAAAAAATATTTATGGGAGATTGATACTATTGAAAATTTATAAATTCAAAAGTTGGTTAACAATAGCAATAATAGGAAGCGTAGCAATTGTAATATCCATTTATACATTTGCTTTTGACAATTCCAATAAAGTTAAAGCAGCGATTAACGAAAATAGGCCGGAAATCGAAAGTGGCAAACTCGAGGAACCGGAAAATCCTCAAATCAGTTCGGCAACTTCAGAAAATACTGAGAAAGATGAGCCCCCAGACAGCGTTAACGCTGAACTTACTTCACCAAATGAACCACAAATTTCGAGTAGTCAACCCTCGAATGGTCAACCCTCGAGTAGTCAACCCTCGAATGGTCAACCCTCGAGTAGTCAACCCTCGAATGGTCAACTTCCGAATGGTCAACCCTCGAATAGTCAACCGGTAACCCCTGAAAATTCAAATTATAAAGAGTTTTTCAAGGATGATGCATTCCTAGGTGATTCTATAAGCGAAGGCTTATCATATTATGATTTCTTAGATGATAATAGGGTTATTGCTGGAAAAGGACTAAGTATTATCAAAGGGATTGATGAATCAGATAAAATAATAGCTCTCCAACCCCACCGTGTTTTTATACTTTTTGGAGTAAATGATATTGACGATAGAACACCAAGCAGTTGGCTTGTAGAACAATATACCACTTTAGTAGTAAAATTAAAAACTAAGCTTCCAAATTCAAAAATTTATGTTATTTCTATTCTTCCAGTCTTAGAGAAACTTGTCAATAATCCTCATATTAACAATGTACATATAAACGAATGTAACTTAGGTCTTATAAATATGGCTAGTCTGGAAGATGTGAATTATATTAATTTAGGTGCATTATTAAATGATAGTAACAAAAATTTATATGAAGGTGATGGCATTCATTACAAGTCCGATTTTTACACTTTGTGGTTAGATAATTTGGAAAGCGTTTGCAAAGTGAGCTCGTTCAACTAAAGTTGAACACCTTGGATAAATCAAGAAGCACTCACATAAAAAAGTGAGTGCTTAATTGTCCTCAAAAGTAAAACTTTGCGGCGAAGGATTAGTATCGCCGAAGCCGTGATCCCGAAAGGAATCCGTATCGGTGTAGGATAGTTTGAGTCATGGCCAGCCAAGTTTTCTTTCAGTTAAAGTATGTATACTTTAACGTATTTTACAGACCAATTACAAGCTTCCCTATATGTATTAAAAAAGACATCAATCCAATTACCTCTTATTGCTAAGCCAGTATCTGCTGCAATAGCAAACCCATAGCCCTCAACAAAGAGCTTGGTGCCATAAGGGATAACTTTTGGATCTACAGCGATAGTACTATAACCCTCCGGATTTCGAATCGCCCTAGCTCCGGTGCTGGTATAGGTTTTCCCAATGCCATTTACTGCATAATAGGCCGTTGACTTTACTTTAATTACCTTTTTATAATCAAGTTGTTGGCCACCTCTTGATATGGGCATTAATGGAAATGTGCCAACAACTACAATTTTATCGGTGGGTTTTTTTGTTACAGTTTCACTCAATATTTTTCTCGAAATTTCTTTGCCATTTTCATAAACTACATCAAATATGGTTTCCTTTTCTCCGGGTTTTCCTTCTTGTTTAGTTTGTACGTATGTGTTTGGTAAACTAATGTCATTTTTCCTGGTTGTAATAAAGTCCAGAGATTGGGTTGTTGATACAGTTTTATGTTCAACCCTTACTACATCAATTTGTAAGCCATCAGATAGCTCCGTATTTTTTTCGGGATTCACTCTATCCTGAGAGCCTAAGACTATTCCTTCTGCAGTTAGGAAGGACTCGACATTATCCTCTGGAGAGTATTTTGTAATCTCCTCACCGTCAATCAAGACTTTGACCGCGACCGCATGTTTTAGTGTTATAGTAGATTTATCTGATATTCTCGAATCCAGTGAGGGCTCAAGCTTATCGTGTGATGATACTTCGATACCTTTATTTAGTAATACCTTTTTAACAGAGGATTTATAGGTTATAATATTTTCTTGTTTGCCGTCGATAATTAAATAAACAGACTTTCTTGCTAAGAAAAAATATATAATCAGTACAGCAATAAGTAATAATAGAGATAAAGAGATAATAATTTTGGTTTTATTTTTATTATTAAATAGTTTATCGATTTGTAGAGACCTTAATATGAATCCTTGTATAAATCTCACCTCACTAAATTATAGTAGATAATAAAGTATTTATTACTAAAGCCTATTATCCACGATTAGAATATTTTAACATATATTTTAAACCAAGTAAATATTAAATCGAGAATGGTACAATTGCAAAATAGACAATAGTGATTAAAAGACCTAGATTTGGGTACTCTCTCGATTAAGTAAATCTCTGATAACTTCTCCAGCCATTAGAAGTCCGACAACCGACGGAACGAAGGATATACTCCCGGGGATTTGGCGTTTTTCCACACAGTGCGCATCCCCACTAGGGCAGATACAGTTATCCAATCGTGAGACTCCCACTTCTACAAGTGGGAGTGGTACTCCGTACTCTGCTTCGGTGGGGGTAGACTCCCCCACCGAAGTCTCGACGTTCAACTTTAGTTGAACGAGTTCACTTCGACAATCAGCTTTAGAGGAGAGCGGAGCAAGTGGAAGATCAGGGGTAGACACGACTTTAAGTCCTTTTGTAATACCTTCTTTGCGAAGCAATTTCCGGACAGCCTTGGCCAGCGGATCTCCACTGGTTTTGGAGATGTCTGTTACCCTGTAGTTCTCTGCGGTAAGGCGGTTTCCAGCGCCCATGCTAGAGATCAAGGGGACTTTGCGAAGCAAACATTGTTTGGCCAGACTTACTTTGCTGGAAACAGTATCGATAGCATCGATGACATAATCTAGCTTTCGTCCAAGCATACGGTCCGCATCCGCGTCAGAATAAAACTCTTTAATTGTTTCGACATTGGCCTCCGGATTGATCTCTAAGATTCGGCGTTTCATGACCTCGACTTTGGCTTCACCCACGGTGGAGCGGAGAGCATGTAATTGGCGATTAATATTCGTTAGACAAATATCATCATAATCAACCAAGATTAAATGACCTACGGCTGCCCGGGCCAGAGCTTCCACGGTGTAAGAGCCCACCCCTCCAATCCCAAAAACTATGACAGTGCTCTTGCGGAGCTTAACTAAACCACCGTTCCCGATAAGGAGTTCGGTTCTTGAGAATTCGTGTTGCATAATGCCCTCCACTTATAGATTATGTTTGTTTAGTTTATCATAGCCACAGAATAAAGGCTAAATTGCAGACCAAAAGGACTTTGCCAAGAAAGCTACCCATCAACTCGTTGGGTAGCTTTTCTTGGAAAAATCACTATATTTTTCTGCGTTTCGTAAAGCTGGTGTGGAGCAATTCACGTGCCTTTTCTCCATAAGGTTCACCAATAAAATTTTTATATAAAGCAAGGACTGCCTGGTTTTCATGCGACTTACGCAAAGGTTTGGAACGGTCTTCTTGATAAATTGCGTTAGCACGGGCTTTAAGAATTTCAATATTGCCATGGTGATAGGGTTGCCCTCCTCCACCGATGCATCCACCAGGGCAGGCCATGATCTCGATTACATCATAATGGGCTTCCCCAGTTTGAATTTTCTCCAGAATATAACGGGCATGTCCCAGACCGTGCGTAACCGCAACCCGATAATCGCGTCCAGCAATCGGGATGATCGCTTCCTTAATCCCATCTAGCCCTCGGACTGCTTCGAATTCCACTTTCTCCAGAGTTTCACCGGTTATCCATTCATAAGCGGTTCGGAGAGCTGCTTCGAGGACTCCGCCGGTCGTTCCAAAAATCACGGAAGCGCCGGTCGATTCACCTAAGGGGTGATCAAATTCTTCTTCTTTGAGGTGGTCAAAATGAATACCGGCTTCGCGAATCATACGTGATAATTCTCGGGTAGTTATGACAATGTCCACATCCGGGGTGACCCAGTTTTGCCCCAGTTCCGGGCGGGCTGCTTCATATTTCTTAGCTATGCAAGGCATTATCGAGACAACGGTAATTTTTTTGGGATCAATCCCATAGGTCTCTGCATAATAACTTTTAGTCAAGACACCTAGCATTTGGTGAGGAGATTTACAGGTCGAAGGGATGTCCAACAGATCAGGAAATTGATGTTCAAAAAATTTAACCCAGGCCGGACAGCAACTGGTGAGAATTGGTAATCGTCCGCCGTTTTTTAAACGGTGAACCAGCTCGGAAGCCTCCTCCATAATCGTTACATCTGCAGCAAAATCAGTATCAAAAACGCGATCAAAACCAAGTCGTCGTAATGCCGAAACCATTCTGCCGGTAACAATCGTCCCTGGCTCTAAACCGAATCCCTCCCCAAGTGCGACCCGTACGGCTGGAGCTGTTTGCACGACGACGAAGCGCGTGGGATCGTTAAGGGCTTTCCAAACCTTGTCGACTTGATCCAGTTCCATTAAAGCACCGGTGGGGCATACCGCTACACATTGTCCACAGAACGTACAAGAGGTCTCGTGTTGAGGCAAATCAAAGGCCGTTTTAATCACCGTTTCGAAACCGCGCCCCACGGCAGAGTAAACGCCAACCGTCTGAACCTCGTTACACATCGTTTCACAACGGCGGCAGCGAATACATTTATTGGGATCGCGGATAATGGCAAAACTAGATTTATCAATTTCATATTCAGATTCTTCCCCTTCATAGGAGATATTGCGCACACCCAAATCTGCAGCAAGAGATTGGAGGTCACAGTCGAGATTTTTGGAACAGGTTAAACAAGACTTAGGATGATCTGAAAGCAAGAGTTCAACCATCGTCCGCCTTCCCTGGATGGCACGAAGCGTATCGGTTTTAACGACCATGCCACTAACAACTGGAGTTGAACAGGAGGGGGCCAGATTACGTCGACCCTCGACTTCGACCACACATACTCGGCAGGAAGCAATGTGGTTATTGATATTCATTTCATGAAGGTTAAGGTAGCATAAGGTTGGAATGTCGATGTTTACGGTTCGGGCAGCATCTAAGATAGACATTCCTTCTGGTACGGTCAGAGGTATGTCGTTAATAGTTAGCTGAATATCCATATGGAGTCCTCCTTTCAGGGGTAGATTAATGGTGGATAATCGCTCCGGGGACACGGCATTGTTCCTTACATGCCCCGCATTTCAGGCAACGTTCTTCGTCAATAACGTGGCGCTCCTTGGCTGTGCCCGTGATGCAATTGGCCGGGCAGTGTTTTGTGCAAAGGGTACACCCTTGGCATTTTTCTGTGATGTGATACTTCAGTAAGCTTTTGCAAACTTTTGCCGGACAGGTTTTATCTATGACGTGGGCAAGGTATTCGTCTCGGAAATACTCTAGAGTGGAAAGAATAGGGTTTGGAGCAGTTTGCCCAAGCCCACAAAGAGAAGTGTCCTTGACGATCTTTCCCAGCTTTTCCAGTTTATCTAAATCATCTTCCGTCCCTTTGCCTTCTGAGATTTTCGTCAGAATTTCGTGTAGACGTTTGGTGCCGACCCTGCAGGCAGTGCAGCGACCACAGGATTCGTCCACCGAAAATTCGAGGTAGAACTTGGCGATATTAACCATACAATCGTCTTCATCCAAGACGATGAGCCCTCCAGAACCCATCATGGAACCAATTTCGGTTAAGGATTCATAATCAATGGGGGTATCTAAATATTGAGTTGGAATACATCCGCCAGAGGGTCCTCCGGTTTGGGCGGCTTTAAACGTTTTGTCGTGCTTGATTCCTCCGCCCATGTTAAAGATAATTTGTCGGAGAGTTGTCCCCATGGGGACTTCCACAAGTCCAACATTCCGGACCTTACCGGCCAAAGCAAACACTTTTGTCCCTTTGCTTTTTTCTGTGCCTATTCCGGCAAACCATTCGGCTCCCCTTAAAATAATTGGCGGAACATTTGCCAACGTCTCCACGTTATTGACACAGGTAGGTTTACCCCATAGCCCCTTTTGGGCAGGGAAGGGAGGTTTGACTGAGGGTTCCCCCCGAGCCCCTTCGATGGAATGGATCAAAGATGTCTCTTCACCACAGACAAAAGCCCCGGCACCGTATTTCAGCTCAATGTCAAAGCAAAAATCACTGCCCAAAATCCCTTTGCCAAGTAAACCGTGTTCCCGGGCTTGCTTAATAGCGACTTGCAAACGGCGAATAGCTGCCGGGTATTCCGCTCGAACATAGATAAATCCATGGCTAGCCCCTATTGCCGAGCCGGCAATGAGCATTCCTTCTAAAACGCTATGGGGGTCTCCTTCCAAGATGGAGCGGTCCATAAAGGCGCCCGGGTCGCCTTCATCCGCATTACAAATAATATACCTCTGTTCGTCCTCACTTTTACGTGTGAGTTCCCACTTTAAACCGGTGGGAAACCCCCCACCGCCACGTCCCCTTAGACCACTTTTTTTAAGCTCGTCAATGACCGAGGTGGGTTTCATAGAAAGAACTTTAGCTAAAGCTTGATAGCCGTCTTCGGCAATATATTCGGAAATTTTTTCTGGGGCAATGAAGCCAACGTTGCGTAGGGCGATTTTAAGTTGGCCATCATAAAAGGGGAGGTTGGAAGCAAAACTTTCCTTTGTGATAGGATCCTTATAGAGAAGGCTTTCTACTGGATTTCCTTGAAGGAAGTGTTCTTCAACAATCGTTGCTACGTCTTTAACGGAAACCTCACAATAGGTAGTGTTATCGGGGTGAATCACGATCATCGGCCCCATTTCACAAAAACCAAAACAGCCGGGTTGAATAACATTAACCAGTTCAGATAATCCTCGCCGACTTAGTTCTTCTTGCAGAGCTTCGGCTATTCCAGGACTGCCGGAAGAGTGGCATCCAGGTCCCCCGCAGACCAAAACATGCCTGCGCTGGCCCTGAGCATCCTTAATTGTAACTGGGTTAGGTACGCGTCGGTTTTCTAGAAGACCTAAGCTATGTGCTTTAAGCACATTCAGTGCATCAGTATTATTGAGTTTCATTAATGGCTTCCCTTCCTTATAGTCGAGGCTAAATGCGAGGTTCGAGGTTCGACGTCCGAGTATAAACTTCCGCGCATCAAGCATCGAACATCGTGTATCGCCTAGGGGTTTCAAGTTCGAGTTTCAAGTAACGAGCCTCGCAAAGGTTCAAGCATCGAACCTCGCGCCACGTATACATCCAAGTTTCACGCATCGTACCTCGAGCCTCGTGCTTCGTGCATCGAACTGGGGCGGTATTCTGACAATACTTGTTTAATCTCCTCAGGCTCGTGAAGCCGTCCATAAACCTTTCCATCCATCATCATGACTGGGGCAAGACCACACGCTCCAATACAGCGCAGAGAATCTAATGAAAAGAGGTGATCATCGGTGGTTTGTCCGGTTTTAATCCCCATCTGCTTTTCAACTTCATTCTGTAGTCTCTCCGCACCCCGCACAAAACAGGCGGTACCCATGCAAATGTTGGCTGTGTGTTTTCCCCGGGGTTTCATGGTAAAAAAGGAGTAGAAACTCACAACCCC
>LOEW01000048.1 GCA_001516045.1 Desulfosporosinus sp. BRH_c37 | reverse complement strand
ATTAATGGTACAATGAAGTATACTTACTGCAATGGAAATACACGGGATTCCTGGGGGAGATGGTCTTTCAATTTGGCGGCAGTTGGCGGCGATGGGAAATACAAGGTGGAAGCATATATTCCCAACAATCATGCCACAACCGGTAACGCACACTATCATATTTTACATGCAGGCAAAACTGATTATAAGTCAGTAAATCAAAATATTATTGCTAATGCTTGGGTGGATCTGGGTACGTATGATTTTACCTCACCCGGTGATGCAGCAGTGGAACTTGATGATGCAACCGGAGAGACGTATGTAAACACTGGGTCACCAAAGATAGGATTTGATGCTATACGTTTAACATATGTAAGCCCCATAGATACACAATCCGTCACAGGAGTAAGTTTAAATAAAAGCAATTCAGAGATCAATATCGGAGCTAATGATACATTAACTGCGACCATAGCTCCTACCAATGCCGCTAATAAAAATGTCACATGGAAGTCAAGCAATACTGCAGTAGCCACAGTAGACGCAAATGGTAAGGTAGTGGGAGTCAGTGCAGGAACATCAGTGATCACTGTAACGACGGTAGATGGGGGGAAAACAGCCACCTGTACAATAACAGTGAGCACACCCAGTTCTTCGACGAGCATCATTTATCCCGGTCTTGCTGGATTCACTACCGGTGGTGCGTATTGGTGGAACGCAGTGGGTTATGGTATTAATGGTACAATGAAGTATACTTACTGCAATGGAAATACACGGGATTCCTGGGGGAGATGGTCTTTCAATTTGGCGGCAGTTGGCGGCGATGGGAAATACAAGGTGGAAGCATATATTCCCAACAATCATGCCACAACCAGTAACGCACACTATCATATTTTACATTCTGGCAAGACTGATTATAAGTCAGTAAATCAAAATATTATTGCTAATGCTTGGGTGGATCTGGGTACGTATGATTTTACCTCACCCGGTGATGCAGCAGTGGAACTTGATGATGCAACCGGAGAGACGTATGTAAACACTGGGTCACCAAAGATAGGATTTGATGCTATACGTTTAACATATGTAAGCCCCATAGATACACAATCCGTCACAGGAGTAAGTCTAAATAAAAGCAATTCAGAGATCAATATCGGAGCTAATGATACTTTAAATGCTACGATAGCCCCAATTGATGCTACAGATAAAAATGTGATCTGGTCGAGTAGCAACACTGACGTAGCGACGGTAGACTCAAATGGCAATGTTAAAGGCGTAAAAGCTGGTGAATCAGATATCACTGTAACAACAGTGGATGGAAATAAAACAGCCACTTGTAAAGTTGAGGTTAAAGCCGACACACTCCCCAATCAAAACATCTCGCTGGACAAAGAATGGCGAATTATCTTTAGCCAACCAGTAGATTCAGGTACAATTCAGAGCAATATTTTACTATGGAAGATTGACCCTGTAACTCAAACAAAGGTTAAAGTTGATATTACACCAGTTATTGCCCCCTCTAATTCTAAGCTGGTTATTATAACACATGCTACTCCTTTTGCGGCTGGGACAAGTTACGAACTATTAGTGAATGTTGGCATTAAAGACGTGTCGGGAAAATCCTTGTCTAGGACATCAGGTTTATCATTTATGACCCAAACGCCATAGAATTGGCGATCATGATAATGTTCAGCGGTTTGTAAATTAGATATTTAGCCAGCAGTATTAACTGCTGGCATTTATAGTAATATTTAACTAGTGTTATAATTTGACGATGTTTTAGGTGGAATGAACCTGTAGAATTAGAGTCGGTTAGAATACCTTTGTCGGGTTGTACGACGTATTGGCGCTGAAGGGGCGTCTTTTTTTATTTTTGCCTTATTTGATGAAGGGATTTGGCAACGCATGATGAACAACAATAAATTGGAACTTAAATATTTAAGAACTATGAAGTAGTGTTTGAAGTGACAAATTTAGGTAAAGCGGATCAGGGTAATAGATTTTATCCAAATCGTAAGACTCCCACTTCTACAAGTGGGAGTGGTACACCTTATTCTGCTTCGGTGACGATAGTCTCCAGTACGATAGTCTCCGGTGGAGAGTATCGCCGAAGCCGTGATCTCTAAAGGAATACTTATCGGCGTAGGATAGAGTATCGCCGAGCCGCCTTCCCAATAGAAACACTTGGCGGCGAAGGAGGTAGAGTCCATCCTGCGGCGCGAAAGTATTCGTCTGTGGATCTGCGCATTCGGCATAAGTCTCCACTGGAGACTTATGTCACCGAAGACTCGATGTTCAACTTTAGTTGAACGAGTTCACTTGCAGCAGTATATGGTCCTTCTGTCCAAGTCGGGTAAGGAATGTCAAGTGGAGTCTTTGGACTATTTGGAAGGGGAAAAGATCTATTTGGAATTAGATGAAATACAGCTTTTCAGTGGAATGTCTTCTGTTGAGCAAGCACGCATTTTAGGAAAAATGAATCAGCTTCGCTTGCCACTTCAAACAGTAATATTCGAACAAGATACTTACGGTGACTGTATGTATGTTATCCTTAATGGCTCAGTGGACTTGCTCAGAGGGGATCAACTTCTTACAACTATTAAAGAAGGAGATATTTTAGGGGAAATGGCCTTGTTGTCAAATATTCCACGCAGCGCAACGGCGGTGACAGCTACTGAGGTTGTCCTTTTTGAAATTTCCCGAAAAGTATTGCAGGAAATCTTAGCGGAAAATAGTTCAGTTTCGCTATTCTTTATTAGATTACTCACCGATCGACTGATTAAAACCAATGATTCTTTACAGGAAAACAAGAAAACCAATACCAATGTCATTAATAAGAGGCTCGGGTCTCTCCCCGAGGAAGTAAAGTATATTATTCTTTCGGCAGCAATTCTCCCACAACCAGTACCTTTAAAGCTTTGGAGTGAAAGCGAAATAAAGGCTGTAAAATCTTTACTTCCCTTAGTAAGTGATTTCCTTAACATAGAAAGAGACTTTTTCAATGTTCAACCAGCGGTAAAAAGCGTCTTGGCTAACTTGTTTAACTCTATAAGTGGAAAAGACCAGAAAAGCACATTTACTATAAAAGCGGCCATGGTATTTTGGTCAGAAAAAATGTATGCACAGGCAGTAGAAACTTTTATCCAATACGATCATTGGCAAAAGGCAATCAAAATCATAGAAGAAAACTTTAAGTCCCTAAATCCTGAACTCTTAGTTCCAATCTTTGAAAAGTTCTTAGCATGTCCAAATGAAATATTGTTTATTAACCAGAGCTTTTTTAATCTATTGGTTGATAAATTAATTAATCATAACAATAAAGGCGTTTTAGAAAAACTCCTATCTGCTATAGACTCGAAGGTCCTTTTTTCAGAAGATCAACTTTCTCGTATGTACGAAAAATCTGCTGAAATATATCGGTCGCATGAAGATATGCAAAAAGCTTTGGAATATATGAATCTAGCAGCTCTTTACGCGGAAGGCCTGGAGAATGTTGCCTCAGCAAACGCTTCTGGCGGAAGTGAAGGCCGAACTTATCAGCTTGCTAAGCAAAGCCTCGGACGCATAACGGGAAAATTATTAGTTGAAAGAGCTAGCAACCTTTTTGCCGTAAGCAAGCCGATTACAATTGCCATAACTGTTCTTGCTCTCATGGCTATATGGTGTTTTAGCTTCATTACACCCTTCGTTGGGCTTTCTCGGGAAGGAATGCTATTTCTAGGTATAGCGTTAGGAGCTGTCGCCTTATGGATAACAGAAATAATACCAGCTTATATCACAGCTCTTTTGATGAGTATGATCTGGGTACTGACTGGGATTACTACAACTACAACTGCACTATCGGGTTTTGCAACGTCAACCTGGTTGTTTATTATCTCTATTTTGGGCTTAGGTGCCGCGATTTCTAAATCTGGCCTAATGTTTCGTTTATCATTACGTATGCTTAAAGCATTTCCTAAGAACTACCTTGGGCAACTATTTGGCTTAGCGGCAAGCGGGCTGCTATTTACCCCTCTTCTTCCATCTTCCATGGCAAAAGTAGCTCTTGCAGCTCCAATTTCAAGGAGTATTGTCGAGGCCATGCGTTTTTCTGACCAGAGTGATGCCTCAGCCGGTCTAACCTTAACCGCAATGATTTTCTCCGGATATCTTGCTCCTTTTTTTATGACGGGTTCTTATGCAAATATGATGACTATAGGCCTAATCCAGGGTTATACAATATCGTGGTTGTCTTGGCTACTGTATGCACTTCCAGCCTTGCTCCTTTTTTCTGGAGTGGCCATTGGAGCACTTATCTATCGTTTCAGACCGGAAAATAATGTTCCATCAATATCTCCTGAGGTCCTTGAGAAACAACTCTTGATTTTGGGGTCTATGTCAAGGGCAGAGAATATAACACTATTGGTTACCTTCGGGTCTATTATGATGATGTCGCTTCAATTTTTGCATCACATTGATAATGCTTGGATTATGCTTACGGCCTTTATCATTTTGATACTTGGAAAAGTACTGGATCAAAATACAATCAAGAACGATATAGATTGGATGTTCCTATTATTTATAGGAATCGCCTTTAGTATGGCTAATGTCGCCTCTGACCTGGGTGTAGTCACTTGGATTACGACGTTATTTGAGAGTTTTATGCAACCTTTTCTAGTTTCTCCGTATTTGTTTTTACCCGCCATCATCGTGATTATCTTTCTGATTACACTTGTTATCCGCGATGTTCCGGCTCTCATTCTCCTCACCTTATCTTTAACCCCCTTGGCAAACCAAGCTGGTATTCACCCATGGGTGCTAGTGTTTGTAATTCTCCTGACAACTGATTCCTTTTTTTTCCCTTATCAATCCCCGACCTATTTAATGGCTTACTATAGTACAAGTGAGAAGGCTTTTAATCACAGGCAAGGTCGCTTTGTCGCCTTTTGCTATGGAATCATTGTCCTGCTTACGGTTGCCCTTTGCATTCCATACTGGAGATTTATGGGACTAATCTGGTGACCTACTTTTTAAAATTCGTTGCCTGCCAGGCCTTAAAGATACGCCAAGACAGAAGAAGGTCGCCGAGAGTAAACATCGCCCCACCCAGTGCCCTCATAATCAAATACGGGCTAAGGAGCAAACGCACCTCCATAAAGTCCATACCTAAGATTCGCCAGAGATAAGTCTCCATAAAACCAGCAACCAGCAGGGCCGAGGCCATGGTGATCAATCCTCCATTAAGTAAACATACAGCCAAAACTCCACCCTTATAGCCTTGGAGCGTGGGTTCACTCCCCCGACTCAAGACGTAATAACACCCAGCTAAAACTACAAAACCAAGGCTGCCAAACAAGGCCAAATGGGCATGGCCGGATGTAACATACGTTCCATGTATATACAGATTGACCCAAGGTATGGTAATGAATAGGCCTAATAGGGAGGCACCGGTGATATGATAGAACACACTGCTAAGCAGCAACCACAAGGTTAATTTCTCTCTATTACTCCTGACTTTTTTAGATTTTAAGCCCTTATAGGTCATATGGGTCAACATTCCTACGGGAATGACTTCTACGACACTGATCAACGAACCAAGGACTATCCAGACCGAGGGAAAACCGATCCAGTAATAATGATGTCCGGTACCGTATAAGCCCCCGATGACAGCAATTGAGGCCTCCAGATAAAGCCACTTTTCCACTTGACCACGCGGAGCTAGACCAGAAACAACGTAAAACGTGGCAATAAAACCGGCAGATGTTAGTTCAAAGGCCATTTCCTCCCATAAGTGAACGACCCAGAACTTAGTCGCCTCATCGGTGATCGGGTTGCTATAGGTTATTGCATTCGGTAGCAATAGGAGCAACAGAAAGATCATTCCCACTGTCATGATCGCAGCCGCCGGTGTTATATTCTTTTTATCTGTCAGCAAGGTTCGGATAAGGTTATAGGAAGCTAGGGCTAGGGCTAAACAGATGCCAACATAAAAGATGGGCATTCCTTCAAGAAATTCTCGGCCATTACCAATCTTTAGGGCCAGAGTTCCGAAGATAGACACGCTAAATAACATAACAATCCAATACTGCCAGCGGGCCAGACGGGGGGAATAGATCTCTCGATTAAGCTCAGCAGTGATAAAAAAGTAAACCATTCCCATGGTACCAATGAGTGGCCAAAGGTCGGCCAAACCCAGATGGATTGCTCTACCAAACTCAAAGGGGATTGGTGAAGGTAAATCGGGTATCACCAAATCCAATGCACCCAGCGTGGCCACCACACTTTGCAAGGCAAACAAGCTTACGGCAGAAAAACAATACCTACGGCTGATCTTTTGGGCAATAAATTGCTGTTTTCGACCCATGGATTTATCGATCTTACCTGAAAGGGAAAACAACTTGAACAGCTTCATGATTCCTTCTCCGCATTTTCTTGTTGGGGCGGCCACCCTAAAGTCGGTATGGTTTGAACAAACTCTAGGTAGTGCACTAAATTCTCTGCATCGACTTCATCGAGGGCTGGGTGATGGGTATATTTGTTGGGACGCATCACTGGCGGCTGTACAAGATAGTTAATGAGATATGACGGAGTCTCCTTAGTTGTAATATGCGTTAAATCGTCCGCTGCATAGCCTCCGTTTCCGAATAGGGTGTGGCAGCTTACGCAGTTATGCCTTTGCCAGACGAGTTTACCAGCTACAGCTTGTTCTGGTATGGGAGACGGAAGCCTGGCCGATATTAGGGTAACCGCTATAAATAATCCAAAGGATAAGATGCTTAGTAGCCAAAAAGTTCGTAGCTTCAAGAGGCTTCCTTCCAATTCTACAGAATGAGTTGATGGTAGTGTTTACCAAAGCCAGAGTACTATACAGTTATTAATGAAAAGTTCTCACCTCCACCAAAATTATGGCGATTATGACAACCCGAAAGGGACGATAGACTCCAGTCAAGTTTTCTTTAACAGTTAAATCAGCCAAGTTGGAAATGTATCGTTCTGCAGGCAGGATTATGAAGATAGAACAAGAATATAGTAATAGCATAAACGAACACATCCGCAGCATTGGCCTAATTTAGTAAACACGAGCATCTACTTGATTGTTACTGAAAGAAAAGACAAGGGATAATATATCTGGGGAGGTAAATTATGAGAAAGTTTAATCTTAAATTAATGACCTTAGTGCTTTGCTTATTAAGCTTAGCATTGATATTTCCGAAAAACACCTTAGCGTTAAATACTCCGGCGACACCGACAAACTTTACGGCCACGGTTGTAAGTACGAATCAAATATACTTGACATGGGATTCTGTAAGTTATGCGACCTACTATTATGTTTACAGGGCAACTTCGCCTTTAGGAGATTACACCATTGTTGCCGTGCCGACAACCGCAAGTTATATTAATACCGACTTGTCGGCAAATACCACATATTATTATAGAGTTAAAGCTTGCAACAGCGCCGGATCAAGTTCGGATTCTGCAATAGTTTATGCGACAACGACTAATTCAAATAGTAATCTGTCAGTACCGGCCAATCTTACCGCTTCGGTCGTTAACTCTAATCAAATATATCTAACGTGGAATCCCGTGAGTTATGCAACTTACTATTACGTTTACAGGGCAACCTCGCTTTCGGGAACGTATACTAATATTGCTACGATCACGACCACAAATTATTCAAACTTAGGCCTATCCCCAAATATTACCTATTATTACAAAGTTCAAGCTGTAAACAATGTCGGATCTAGTTCAGATTCTGCTATAGTTTTTGCCACAACGACTAATTATAATGCTACTTTGTCCGCCCCGACAAGTCTTACCGCCACGGTCACAGGTACGAATCAAATATATCTAACCTGGAATCCTGTGAGTTATGCAACTTACTATTACGTTTACAGGGCAACCTCGCTTTCGGGAACGTATTCTGTTATTGGCGTGCCGACAACCGCGAGTTATATAAATACCGACTTGTTGACAAATACCACCTATTATTACAAAGTTCAAGCAATGAACAGCGCCGGATCAAGTTCGGATTCTGCTATAGTTTCTGCGATAACGACTAACTCGAGCGGTACCATGCCCGCACCGACAAGTCTTACCGCTACGGTCGCAGGTACTAATCAAATAAACCTGACCTGGAATCCCGTAAGTTATGCAACTTACTATTATGTTTCTAGGGCAACCACGCCTTTAGGAGATTACACCGTTATTGCTGTGCCAACAATGACAAGTTATAGTGATACCAACCTGTTGACTGATACCGCCTATTATTATAAAGTTCAGGCTGTAAACAGTACAGGAACGAGTTTGTATTCTGCTATAGCTTCTGCGATACTTACCTATTCCAACGGTACCTTGTCAATACCGTCAAGTCTCATTGCTACGCTCACAAGCACCAATCAAATATACTTGACCTGGAATCCCGTAAGCAACGCAACTTACTATTACGTTTACAGGGCATCCTCGTCCTCTGGAACTTACACAAATATTGCTACTAGTACGAGCACAAATTATACTGATTCCAGCCCGTCCCCAAACACTACCTATTATTATAAAGTTCAAGCTATGAACAGTGCTGGAATAGGCACTTTTTCGTCTATAACTTATGCGACTACTACTGAATCAGCTAATACTGCTTCTTCTGATATTTCGACACAAATCTTGTCTAATCGATTAGCAGGGGAAGATATGTATGAAACTTCTGCCGAAGTTGCCAAATCAGGATGGAAAACTTCTTACTATGCTATTATAGTAAGTGGGGAGAATTTTTCTGATGCTTTATGCAGTGCTCCACTGGCCCAAGAATATAATGCTCCATTATTATTAACGTCAAAGGATACCTTGAACGCCCAAACAAAGATTCAACTTTCACGTTTGAAGGTGAAAAATGTCATTATCATTGGAGGAACAGGCGTTATTTCATCAGTCGTTGAACAAAGCGTTAAAAACATGGGCATCGAGGTATCAAGAATCGCGGGAAAAGATCGTTACGACACTTCGATCAAAATTGCCCAATCGATGGGGCAATTCGATCAAGCTGTAATCGCCAGTGGTGAAACCTTTCCAGATGCCTTGTCAATTGCCCCCATTGCTGCCATGAAAGGAATTCCAATTCTTCTTACCTCTAAAGATAATTTAACTGAAAGTATGCAAGCATATTTATTAAAAACTGTAAAAAGCACCTATGTAGTGGGTGGGACCGGCGTGATAAGTGAGGATGTTTTTAAGCTGCTTCCATCTCCAAAACGGCTTAGCGGAGTCAATAGATACGAAACAAACATTAGTATTATTAAAGAATTTGCTAACGAACTTGATTTCGGCATTTGCTACTTATCAACAGGTGAATATTTCGCGGATGCTTTGGCTGGTTCAACGTTAGCTGCATTATCAAGTTCACCGGTTTTCTTGGTTAATGATCCTGTCGACCAGTCAACAACAGATTATTTTAGGAGTAAGATTAGTGGTATTAAGCAAGAAATTGTCTTCGGAGGAACGGCCGTTGTACCTGAAAGTACTATAATCAGTCTTAATGGAAATACCTATGGGTCTAATACCTCATCTGCACCAACAAATGTAATCGCAACAACCATGAGTTCCAGCCAAATAAACCTTACTTGGGATTCCGTAAGTGGAGCAACTTCCTATTATGTTTATGGGGCAACCTCGTTTTCAGGTACATACTCCAAAATTGCTACTGTAACAACTGCAAGTTATATAAATACCGGCCTCTGGGCAGCTACCAACTATTATTACAAAGTTCAGGCAGTATCCGGTACCGGTGTTGGCTCCTATTCAGCTATCGCTAATGCAATAACTACTTCAGACAACTAAGTGAACTCGTTCAACTAAAGTTGAACATCGAGACTTCGGTAGGGGAGTCTACCCCAACCGAAGCAGAGTACTAGGAACCACTCCTTGTAGAAGTGGAAGTCTACGATTTTGGATAAATTTTTAGACATGATTCATTACAGTTGACAAATACTATTTATCTGCGTATTATAATAGTAATTAAATATCTACCAAAAACCGTTGATGTGGAGATAAAAACAAATCGTGCACTTTCAGAGAGC
>LOEW01000047.1 GCA_001516045.1 Desulfosporosinus sp. BRH_c37 | reverse complement strand
GTCGTCGTGCCAAACTAAGGCTTTAATCCTGATGCAAGCGGGCAGGGTACTCGGCAAATCGGACATCCGTGTCCGGTTGCCGACGGAACACGTCCTTGTGTTCCGCCCTGCTTTAAGCAAGAGGATTAAAGCCGAGTTTGGCTACGGCCACCACAAAGGTTTTGCGTCGTGTTCTCGCGGCCCCTCTCTGGGCTGGGATGGATGAGACGGGAGAAGGGTCAGGCCGAGTTTGGCCTATGCACTGTGTAGTGGGCTGAGCCTATTTTGCGTCATAGTACGCAAATAGCGACTCAGGTTGTGCATATTCCCGAACCTACTCCGTAGGACCCAAGCCAGAGGAAGTCTCTTAGCTTAGAGAGCACGCAGAGAGGAATTGCGTCAATGAGTGCAGGTGATGAAGCGTTAAGAAACGCGTTTGGCTTGTCCAAGGATGGACTGATGTCGCGGTGCCAAGACGATAAGCGGACGAGCTTATCGCCACACTGCAACTCATTAAGCATACTCCTGCAGTGTGGATCGGCATGGAGCGACGCACATGCAGAAAGCCCAGAGGTTTGCGTTTTAGCTGCATCACCAAGCGAATAGCAATGGATCACGATAGTCTCCAGTGACGAAAGCCTCCGGTGGAGGGTTTCGCCGAAAGCGCACGGCCCCTAACGAATACAATTGCGCTGAGGATGAGTATCGCCGAAGCCGTGATCCCTAAAGGAATACTCAACGGCGTAGGATGTGCGAACGTGCTAATAGACTTCCTCCGAACGTGTGCGTACGTGCTAAGACACTTCCTCCTAGAAAGAAGGTCAAACCTTGATAGTCATTCGGAAGGCAGAATATGTAGCGTCTGCTGTAAAATATGAACAGTATCCTGTCGGAGGGTTACCAGAGATTGCGATGGCTGGGCGATCAAATGTGGGCAAGTCCTCTCTGATTAACAGTTTTCTGGGGCGGCGCAACCTTGCGCGGACTGGGAACACTCCTGGGAAAACACAAACTCTTAATTTTTACCAGGTCAATGATCAGTGGTTCCTCGTAGATTTACCGGGTTACGGCTATGCTAAGGTAGCTAAAACGGTTAATGCGCAGTGGGGCCCTATGATGGAGACCTATCTTAAAAAGCGTGAGTCGTTGCGGGCGGTAATTCAAATCGTAGATATCCGCCATGCACCGAGTATTGAAGATATTGAAATGCAGCAATGGCTTCGCAACATGCAGGTTCCAACTATGGTCGTAGCCACGAAAGTAGACAAAATCGCGCGTGGACAGTGGCAGAAGCACTTGAATGTTATCGCAAAGGCCTTAGATATTTCGGATGTGTCGCTGATCCTTCCTTTTTCTGCCCAGACAGGGGTCGGTAAAAAAGAGTTAAATGAAGCGATTGAAGAGGTGCTTGGGGGACTTGTGTGACACAGCGCTCGGTGCTTACGAGGCAGAGCAAACTAACCGTGTAAGCTCCTAAAGGGGGAACGGGGTTCCCGACATAAGCGCCGTCCATGGCGCTATGTCGGCAGCGCACGTCCTTGTGCGCTGCCCCGTATCTGGGGTCGCTTACACGGAAGTTTGCTGACTGCTTACGTAAAGATGTCGCGCTCGTGTCACACTGCGTCCCGAGCTCGGGTCGGACGTGGAACGTAGAAGCACGGGAAGCAAGGGGACGGTTCCGTTGCTTCCGTGTGGAGTCTTTGTGTCAGCGACGGTTTTGAGAGACGGCACATTTCATGTGTGCGTCTGGCGATGGACTTCACTGATATGATCATTTGAGCGAGGGTGAGAAAAGTGGTTTTTGCCATTAGGGTCAGATCCTGAGCATCCTAAATGGATGCCGATCAATACGGCTGTCCTAATATATACAGCGATGAGGAAGAAATGAAAACATCTGTCTTTCCTGATCTGATCGTAAATCTGGCAGAAGTATTTGCCAATATTGAGGCTGTGGAAGAAGAACTATCTGAGTAGCCAAACCCTGCCGCACGGAGACGGTTAATTTGAATCAATAAAATTGATGGGAGCATATCTTCTGCATGGGCAATTTGAACAGATAATAACCTTGCTTAAATTTGCTATTCTAGGTAAAATAGACTCAGTTACATTGAACTCTAAGTTTAGAGTTATCAAGGAGGTAACTGTATGCAAACAATAAAGCAAGAAGCTCTTGATGCCATTTCAAGATTGCCTGATTCAGTCAATCTTGACGATATCATGTACCGCTTATTTGTATTGGACAAAATCAAAAGAGGACAGGAAGCAGTTCAAAAGGGTGAAACAATAACAACCCACGATCTTAAGACCGAAATCGAATCATGGTAAGATGGTCGAATCCTTCTAAACAGGATTTAAAACAAATATATGACTTTATTGCTAAAAATTCAACTTATTATGCACAAAAAGTGGTTGCAACTATTGTTGAAAAGGCAGATAAATTAAATATATTTCCTTATATGGGAAGAATAGTACCTGAGCGAAATGAAGAAAGAATAAGAGAAATATTGATTTATTCATATCGCTTAATTTATCAGATTAACTTAGATGATATTGAGATTTTGGCACTCATACATTCCAAAAAGGATTTCTCTGTAATTTGAATTCTATGAACCTCAATCGAAGCCATTGGCACACTAACGAGGGCTGAAGTAGGGACGATTCTTACTTGCATAATATGCAAGTAAGAATCGTCCCTACTTGTGTTCCCTTCGTATCCCAACGTCCTCAGCCCGGAACTTCGCGCGCTTAAAAAAGTGAACCCTCTCTGATGGAGTGGCTAGCAAACTCGGTTCAAGTGGTGCTTTCATTAGCGGGGCGGAACACAAGGACGTGTTCCGCCGGCATCGAGGCAAGGACGCCTCGTTTGCCACGATAGTCTCCAGTGGAGATTATCGCCGTAGGCGCTGACCCACAACGAACGCTTATCGCCGTAGGATGCCAAGACACTTCCTCCTCATGAGGTGAGCGTTGTAACGCAAGTTTCTCAAGTTCTAGAATAATCCCACGCTCGTATATTTAGAATGACTGACGAATAGTCAGGAAGACGAAGGCGATATGCGAGAAGAAGGGAGAGGAAAGCTTGAGAGATATAGCGGTGCTGCTTTTAAGCTTAGGGGCCATTTTGATCGGAGCGGAAGCATTTACCAATGGGATTGAGTGGTTGGGGCAAAGGCTAAAGCTTGGAGCAGGAGCGGTTGGGAGTATTCTCGCAGCAGTTGGGACGGCTTTACCCGAGACCATGGTGCCCATAATAGCGATTTTTAGCATTGGAAAGGGCTCAGAAGGGGCGGATATAGGCATTGGAGCTATTCTTGGTGCGCCCTTCATGTTGGCGACACTTGCTTTCTTTATTACAGGGCTTGCAGCATTATTGTTTCGTCGCAAGAATCGCCCCCTTTTATTGGAGGCAAAAGTCGTCCGACGGGATTTGAAATTTTTCTTGATAGTTTATACTATGGCAGTTTTTGCTTCATTTTTGTCGAATCAAGAATTCAAGAATTATGTAGCATGGGCCTTAGTTTTAGCCTATGGGGTCTATGTGCTCCAGATATTGCGTGATAGCAAGGACGGGTATAAACATGAAGAATTGGCTCCACTCTACGTAGCGCGGCAGACCCAAAATCCAACATTGGGTAAAATTTTAGTACAAATAATTATTGCCTTAATCGCGATCGTAGTCGGGGCGCAGGGCTTTGTGATTGCAGTACAGCCCATCGCGGTGGCTATCGGGGTTCCCGTGTTTGTGCTTTCGTTAATTATTACTCCGATTGCCACAGAGTTGCCGGAGAAGTTTAATAGCGTTCTTTGGATTCGTCGTAGTAAAGATACGTTAGCTATGGGTAACTTGACCGGAGCTATGGTGTTTCAGAGCTCTGTGATTCCGGCGATCGGTATTGCTCTTACGCCGTGGAAACTGGATACCTTGGCCCTGTCGAGTGCACTCCTTGCTTTAGGAGCTGCGATGATTCCTTTCATTTCCCTGCGTCGTAAAGGCGTGATCTACCCGACAACTCTCTTAATTGGAGGAGTCTTTTACCTCCTATTTATTCTAACTATTTATCGCTCTCTGATCCAGTAATCTCGGCGATGAGCATGCCCACTAAGACTAGTCCGGCGCCTAATAGTCCTCTAGGTGTTAAAATTTCACCGGCAAAGAAAAAGGCAGAGATTGCGGCAAACACGGGTTCCATAGAAAAGATGAGAGCAGTATGGGTCGGGGTGGTAAATTGTTGCATTTTGGTTTGAACAAAAAAGGCAAGTGAGGTTGCAGGAATAGCTGTGATCAGTAAGGCAACCCAGACATTTGTGCTAAAATGTATCGTAGATTGTGGTAAAAACATGGAGAAAATCCCGCTCAAAACGCTCACAGTTAATATTTGTACACTGGCTAAAACTGTGGCATTTGTCTTGGGGGCAAAACGCCCGACGAAGAAAATATGTAAGGCAAAGCTTAAGGCACAGACAAGAACCATGAGGTCGCCCTTGTTAAGCTGAAATCGATCACCCAGAGAGAGGAACGCAAGCCCAATTAGAGCGCATAGAATGCCAATGATTAAGCTAGGGCTTGGAAGTTTCCGTGTCGTTAGGGTGACCAAAGCTGGGACAAAGACTACGGAAAGTCCGGTGATAAAACCTGCGTTTGATGCGGTCGTATATTGGAGGCCGACTGTTTGCCAGGCGTAACCAGAGAATAGGAAGAATCCCAAGGCCACTCCTTTGAATAGGGTTCCTTTCGAGATATGTGTCTTTTGGAAGTAGAGAAAAGGCAATAAACTAAGGAACGCGAGGGCAAAGCGAATGGCTAGGAAGGGAAGCGGCGGGAGATCCTCAATGGCCAATTTAACGATGACAAACGTTGAACCCCAAACAAGGGTAACCAAGAGTAATGAAAAATCAGCCCAATGGCTGCGGTTTGGTTTCAAGCAGATCACTCCTATTATTCAAATCGTAAGACTCCCACTTCTACAAGTGGGAGTGACACACCTTATTTTGCTTCGGTGACGATAGTCTCCAGTGACGATAGTCTCCTGTGACGTAAGTCTCCGGTGGAGACTTACGCCGAAGGCGCTGAGCCATTGACGAATACTTTCGCGCCTGAGGATGAGTATCGCCGAAGCGCACGGCCCTAAACGAATACTTCGCGCGAAGGATGACTTACGTCACCGAAGACTCGATGTTCAACTTTAGTTGAACGAGTTCACTGATCGCATGTTGGTCCGGATAAGCTTAAAAGTAAGCGAAGCATGGAACACCTAATTAAAGTAGTGTGTCTTGAAAGTTAATAAAATGAAAGTAAGTCCGTTGCATGGGATACGCAACGGACTTACTGAGTTATACAGATAATTATAGCATCAATTACGCAGTTTCTAGTATAACGTAAGAAGTGACAACTGAAAAGAAATTATTTTAACTTTAACCTTTTCCTCCCTCATGGGGTCCTGGATAATTAGGCGGAATATCTGGTGTTTCGATTGGGGTATATATCGGCGGTGGGGAACACGGCGGTAGTAGTGGGCACGGAGCGAATTCTCCACAGTATTGCTGCCCCGACTTTTACAGTTAGCATAGCATAAGAAGCAGACCAAGTAGAATAATATCCTTTAAAAATGCGGAATTCCGCATTTTTTTATACCTTTTTATTGATGTTATGCGACAGATATGCGACAATAGATGTGAGGTGATATTCCATGATAAGAAAAGACCCAAAGAAGCGAGGCGACGTCGTTAAGACGCATATCCGTGTTGTCGAAGGGTATCGCCCCGGACCAGGGATGCCCACCAAACAGCGAACTATTAGAAGTTTTGGTTATCTCGAAGACCAGGAAGATCCTGAGGCCTTCATGGCGATGGTGGAGGAGTTCAATGCAAATTTCAAAGATGATGTCCCCTTACGAATTGAAGTTGCGTCCACTGCGTTGATGTATAGTGAGGAAAACCGGCGATTAAACTACGGATACAAATTCCTGGAGGCCGTCTATGACCTGCTCAAAATCAATTCGTTCATCAAGGGCTATGAGAGATCGCACAGGTTCCGGGGGGAGTATTCGCCCAGCGACATTTTTAAATTCCTGGTGCTGTTAAGAATCCTCCACCCGGATTCGAAGCGTGCCTCCTGCCAGATGAAGGACGGCTTCTATGGGATGCGCACGGACTTCACGCTGCCGGATGTCTACAGGTCGCTTGACCACTTCGAGGATTTCGAGGTGGAGTTGCAGCGGCATTTGAATGAACGTGTCAAGGAGACGATCGGCCGCGACCTTTCCTACGCATTCTATGATGTGACCAACTATTTCTTCGAGATAGACTTCCCAGATGGCGAGTACGACCTGCGTAAAAAGGGCGTGTCGAAGGAGCACCGTACCGACCCGATTGTCGCGATGGGTCTTTTCATGGATTCGAACGGACTTCCGGTCAGCATGTCGATTTTCCCCGGCAACACGAGCGATTCCCTCACGCTTCAGCCGACCATGAAGGACGTCAAGGAATCGTACGGACTGGGCAGGCTGGTCGTGGTCGCCGACAAGGGTCTCAATTCGTCGAAGAATATCGACGTGATCGTGAACAATGGCGACGGTTTCGTCTTTTCGCAGATACTAAAAGGGAAAAAAGGGCAGCGCTACAATGAAAAGCTGTTTGATCAAAGCGGGTGGACATCGAACGAGGGTGGTACATACAGATACAAGCTGTTCAAGGAAGAATACGAGGGGAAGGACAAGGACGGAAAAAAAGAACTACGGACAAGGAAAGTGCTTCTGTATTGGCGCAAGGCCGAAGCCGACATGGCGAGGCGCAAGCGGGAAGAAAAGCTTGAAAAGGCCGCGCGCTCTGTTAAGAACAATGCCTATGGCATTAAAAAAGGCGTCGACGAATACACAAAAGAAAACATCGTTGACAAGAAGACCGGCGAAGTTCTGGAAAACACGAAAAAGCTGCGCAGCGTAGATTTGGAAAAGGCGGAGAAAGACGCGAGGTATGACGGTTATTTTTGCATCATCACCAGCGAACTTGACTATGATGAGCGGAAAATGCGCCAGGTGTACGGCGGCCTTTGGCGGATAGAGCAGTCGTTTAGGATTATGAAAACGGATTTTGATGCCAGACCCGTGTTCGTCCGTAAGAATGAACATATTCGTGCACATTTCCTGATCTGCTTCGTCGCGCTCCTCATTATCCGAATCATTCAGCACCGTATGGGAGAAAAGGCGCTGTCAGTTGAGCGCATAGCAAGAGCGCTGGATGCTGCAACATGTCAGGTTTTAAAAGGCGGCATCATTCACCTTGACGATGTAGGCGGTGCGCTCGCATTCCAAAAGATGCGAAACAAAAAAGGCGAGATAGTGGACACACTGGCATATTCGGATGAAGACGAAATAGCGCTGGATTATAAGTTAATACAGGATACGTTTGGTACGGATTTTTACAATATTTATCCGAGGCAGGAAGTGTTCAACAAATTCCTGAAGAATATCACTGTAGCATAACAAAATTTATATTTGATCAAAGCGCGAAGAAGCCCGTAGTTTCTACAACTAGGGGCTTCTTGCCTTCATTAAACTGTAAAACTCAGGTTATATCATAAATAATGCTCAGAAAAAATTGCCAATTGTTGAGAATCGAACTTTGCCTCTATTAGTTATTACATTTCTCTACGTTGCTCTAACCATGTAATAATATCCTGCCAAACCTCTTCCTTTTCAGGTTCCCTCACCAGTTCATGGTACAGACCTTCATACAATTTCAAAGTTTTATCCACTGAAGAGATCTGTTCGAAAATATCCACCGAGGCTTGGTAAGGAATGATTCTGTCCGCTTTTCCATGCAGAAGAAGTGTGGGCAGTCGGTAACTCGGAGCATTATCCTTAGCCAAAGCAATGCCACGATATAAAAACTCACATATTAAGCCAACAGTTTCATACTTAAGCATATAGGAGTCATTTTTATGCCTAGTGAGGAAAGCCTTGTTTCTTGTGCCCTTTCGAGTAATAATTGGATATATTTTTACTCGTGCGAAATATCGTTTTAAAAGGATAAATATACTCCTAGGAATAAGTCCTGTCCCCACTGGCCTGCCGATGGCGAGTCCGGTAAAAACTAGACCTTGTATTCCTTCTGGGTGTTTCGCTCCGTAAATAAATGCAATTAGACCACCCATGCTGTGTCCGAAAATATAAAGAGGTAGGTCTTGATGTTCTTGCTTCAAGTGTCTTACTACCACTGCCATGTCTTCTATAAAGCATTCAAACTTGTCTATATGACCTCTTTCTTCTTCAGAATGGCCATGTGCTCTATGGTCATAAGCGCACACGCCATATCTTTTCCTTATCAAAAAATCTATAAACTCCTCGTAGAGACCAAAATGTTCTCCAAAACCGTGACTAATCATTATTAGTCCCTTAGCATCCGATGGAATTTGTTTATTATAATAGATCCGAATACCCTTTTCCGTTTGAAAACACAATATTGTATTATTCATAATCCTCTCCTATAATGATTGCTTCGCATTTCCCCTTCTAGTTTCCTGCTTCCAAACCTTAGCCACCCTAAATCCCGCAGGGATTTATCATATACAAAGAGGGAAAAACCATCAGGGAGTTAAATTATCGGCGTTGCCGGTTGTTTTACTCCTTGATGTCTCCATTATCTAATTGTGATCTTGTGCTGAATACCTGTCGATAATCGGTTCCATGCTACCGTCGGGACCGGCTGTATCCAACGATTGATTGAGGGTTGGCCCCTCAGTCAATCGGATCGGGACGCTGTTGCGTTCCAGCCCTTGGTTTCGGTTTCCGGCTATTTTAAGAAATTACCTGGCTTGAGGATGTGTTTCAGACTTTCTGAGATATCATCCTCTTTTTTATTGAAGTACGCCAGAATATCTTTTTGCTTTTTCGTCAGCGGATTGTGCATCATCACCCCGGACGGGTAGACGGCAACCTTGATTTTCCTCAGTTCAAAGAAGATTCTGTCCAGGGAGAGTCGTTTCTTCCGGATATAGTCTTTTGTCGTATTGAACACATGCGTTCTCAGGATGAGCGCCAGGAACGCGAGAAACATCTTGCCCTCTTCCGCCTGCGCCGAATGGATCCTGAGCCTTTTCATATCCAGATGGTTTTTTATGTTATCAAACGATTTCTCAATGACGTCTTTCATCCGGTATATCTCCAGTATTTCCGCGGTATTCTTTCGAAAATCCGTACTTAAAACCAGGAAATATCCTATGCCTTTCATGTAGGCGTCGATTGCCTCGTAGTCAGCTTCGACACTGCGGACGACATCGTTTTTGTCTTTCGTAATACGGAAGAATGGCTCCGCTTCTTTGGGAATAAGCCCCTTAATGATCGACGCCTGCCATTTCCTTAACTCCGCTTTGAAATGGTGTTTTTCGTCCGCCATCTTTTCATCGGAATACATGAGATGGATGTTGCACCGGAACCCATAATCGTTTCGCTCAATCGCCATGCCGCTCACTTCGTCAGTCCCCAAATCATAACGCGCGCTCTTGATTTTTTCGCCGTAGGCCAGGATGATCTCTTGGGAGAGTAGCAGCCCGTTCGGCATCCCGACAATAAATCCACTGGTATGATTGTTCAGATAGATGAGATTCCCTTTGCTGAAAAACCCTCTGTCCATCACAAACCGCGCGTTCTTAACGCCGATCTTCTCGCTTCCTTCCATCATAGCGATCAAATGCGCCTTGTCGGGGATACTGCCATAGTATGTGCGATAATACACCGGCAGTTTCGACGTTTCTCCATAATACATGCCCAGGTTGATCTGCGGGAGCTTCTCTTTGTCCCGGTTATAGCCAAATTCTACGTCTTCATTGAGTTTACTGTACGAGGAGATAGACGTTACGTCATAGGCTAGGTATTCTTCCTGCTGACGAATATGAACCCACGTCCGGAAAAATTCATTGCGTCTAGCCTCGTCGATGACATTCAATATCCTTGAACATTCCTGGGATGAGAGGAGAAAATCGCTTCCAGTCAGCGTTTCTTCCATCCAGTCCTCGCAATTGGACAAGACATTGCCTTCCAGAGTCATATAAATCGCCAGCATCAAGATACTTTCCGCTTCGTCCCCAAATATCCGGTAGAGCAGTGTTTCCAACTGATGTTCCCGAGCAATGGTCTTCAACAGATAATAGCTTCCGTAATTCTTGATACTCTCCAGCGCCGTGGCCCTTGGCTGGGGTTTCCTGCCGTAAATCCTGAAATAATTGTCGTTGGGGATCAGCATGCCTGTTTCCTTTTCATATTTGCCAATGGTCGTCTGATGGCTAGTCGGCTGATCTTTGCTGTTTCGGTACCCCTGGCCGATATGATAGACATACTCGTTGCCTTTAATGACCTTGTGGGACACGTTCTTCTCCGGCATCGGAACTGACGCATAGGATGGCTGTGATAACTTGGTCATGAACATCCCTCCATACGCTATTTTTATGATAATATATTAACATATACAAGGCTATGATTTCAAGCTATATTACGAACATATACCAGTATTTTCGCCATTTTCATGGCTAAAATACTGGTATATGTTAATTCTTCGCGGGATTTAGGA
>LOEW01000046.1 GCA_001516045.1 Desulfosporosinus sp. BRH_c37 | reverse complement strand
CACAACAAAGGCCTTTGATGGCAGAACAGGGCTTGAACTCGCTGAAACCGGCGAGTTTGACCTCGTTTTGCTGGATGTTATGCTGCCTCAGTTAAACGGAATGGAAGTGCTGCGCAGGATTCGCCGAACCTCCTCCGTTCCCATCATCATGCTGACGGCGCGGGACAGCGTAGTGGATAAGGTTTCCGGACTAGACAGCGGGGCAAGCGATTATATTACCAAACCCTTTGCCATTGAGGAGCTTCTCGCCCGGATCCGCACCGCCCTCAGAAAAACTATCCAGGAAGACGTGGTGTTGTCCTCCTCCGATCTGCTCTTGGACACGAGCCGACATACGGTTACCGTGAAGGGTACGCCCATTGATTTGACAAAACGGGAATTTGACCTTCTCCACTATCTGCTCAAAAATAAGGGACTGGTCGTTTCCCGGGAAGCACTGCTCGAAAATGTCTGGGGCTACGATTTTACGGGAGAAACCAACGCCGTCGATGTCTACGTACGTTTTCTGCGTGGGAAAATTGACGAGGTCTTCGATATTAAACTGATTCATACCGTAAGAGGAGTGGGGTATGTGATAAAAGATGAAAAGTGAGCCGTTAAACAGTCCCGCTCAGCGCATTGGTCATAAAATCCAATTTTCCCTTGTCATGAAGCTTAACCTTAAACTATTTTTTCGTATGCTAGGGCTTTTTTTGGTTCTTGATGTGATTCTGTGCCTGGTCACAGCTGCAGGTCTAATTATTCACACCGAACAAACCGTGGCGGTGGTCGCCGAAAGGCTGAACCAAACAGGGCTGCCCACCCCTGATGCGGAAAACTGGCTTGAGCTCAACGGACTCAGTGTTTTGCCACAGACGAGAGAAGCCAAAGGGTTTAAAATACCTAAATACCTACAGACCCACCTTTTTAAACTGACTGCGTCTGGGGCTAGAAGTATCGACCTGCCGGATTCAAAAGGCCTGAACTTTTGGGGACATTTAGAGGGCATCACTTACAATGTGACGACTGAATTTGACAGTGGTTCTTATCGTATTTCCATCCGTCTACAGGAAACCCTTCGGATTCTTATATGGATGTTTGCCATAGTCTTGATCCTAGAGCTTTTAATGCTGTTCCGCAGCATTTTCTCAGGCGCAAGGTTGATCCGAAGAACCCTTCGACCCATCGAGGAATTGGCTGAGGCAGCTCAAAACCTCAATACCGCCGCCGTCTTTGCACCTGCGCAGCTGGAAGTTCTGGCAGGTAAGTTGGACGACATCAATGCCACAAGACTGGATACGAGAATTCCATTGGGGGATACGCAAAGCGAACTTAAAACCCTCGCCTCTGCCATTAACGGGATGCTGGACCGAATCAACGAATCCTACCGCTCCCAGGTGCGCTTTGTGTCGGATGCGTCCCATGAGCTAAGGACACCGATATCCGTCATTCAGGGGTATGCGAATCTGCTGGATCGGTGGGGAAAGAATGATGAGAAGACTTTGCAGGAATCCATTGATGCCATCAAAGATGAAACAGCGAATATGAAGGGCCTGGTAGAACAGCTTTTATTTCTGGCACGAGGTGACAACAACACGATGGCTCTGCAAATAGAGCGTTTTGAACTGTCCGACCTTGCCGTAGAGGTGCTTCGGGAAACTCAGATGATAGACAGCGGGCACGAATATGATTCACAGGTTACGCCCATTTTTATTATGGCGGATAAAAACCTTATCAAACAGGCAACGCGGATATTGATTGACAATGCTATGAAATATACACCCCCGGGTAAACGAATCACCATTTCTGTTTCCGGTGCAGATGGCTATGCCCAGCTGACAGTGCAAGATGAAGGCATTGGTATCGCTCCTGATGCGGTTCCTCAGATTTTTAAACGGTTCTTCCGCGCTGACGAATCCCGCGCTAGAGCCACGGGCGGAACGGGTTTGGGTTTATCCATTGCCAAATGGATCACGGAGCGTCATGGCGGACACATAGAGGTTTTGAGCAGGCAGGAAATCGGCACTAGAATTTCCATTATGCTCCCCGCAGCACCTGAGGGATCTCAAAAAAATTGACATGCACTATGGAACTCATAGACATGTCAATTTTTTTGAGCAGGTGGTCAGGCTGAGTTAATTATCAACCATGATTTGCATCCACTAATCTTATTTCTTTACAAATGAAATATATCCTGTTACATTGCAGGAAAGACACGTATTAAAGTGGAAATAAACTTATACATTAATTCTTTCATGGTTTTGGAAGGAAGGAAAGGGGGATAAAGGTTAATGGCCAACCTTGAGTATCGTCTATATGACGTGGAAAATGGTTATCCTGCGCTTTATCATTATAACTCAATTCCCAAAGATGAAATAGTGAGCCGTTTTCTTTGTGACTACTTTATCAAAGATGGCGTAGTGTATGAGAAAACATCGAATACAATTGAACCGCCCCTCCATGTCATCTATGTGAAAAAGGCAAACGATGAAATTCCGATTCCCATGAGTCGTCGTTCGAAGGTTGGAATGGGTTTTATTGTTATGGAAATAAGGGAATACCGAGAGGATGCTAAAGAATATCCAATAATTCAGAACTTGGAGTTGAGTAGTTTAACAGATATTGCCATACTTGGTCAGTGCCACTATTTGATGATAGAGGGTGTAGAGTGGGAGCAAACTTCTTTAGAATTGGATGAGGACCGGCAGACCTATGCTCTCTATGTAAAAAGGACGAGTTAATTTACTAGGAAGGAGAAAAAAGGTGAATAAAAGTTCTAAGATGGTTACTTTATTTTTATCAACAGCCTTGGTTATAAGCTCCGCAGGCTGTGGTACTAAACAACAAGTCGTATACGATCAAAATGGCAATCCGATCACCGTTGAAGATGATGATGATGATGATGGCTACTTTGGTAGGTACCTAGCCCCGTTTGGGTTTTCCAAACGGCATTCATCGGGAGCCGGGGTGGTAAGATCTCCAGGTGTTTCCTCTGGAAGTTCTAGCAGTGCTCAGAATTCGGTTAACTCAAATAGTGGTTCAACGAAACCAGTCGGAGGGAGCAGTTCAACGGGAGGAACAGGAATAAGCAGCGGTTCACATGGCGGGATTGGCGGAGGTGGATCGAGTGCCAGTTGAACCGTCCTATGAGGAAATAAGAGAACGGCTTTACGGCCCGCTTAGGGATGTTTTTTCTTGGGATTGGATTGAGGGGCTGGAGTACGGGTTGGCTGGAATTCATTATATCACCCCGAGTTTTCGCCAAGAGATTAAGCTTGCCACCGAAGCATTAGGGAGTATTTATGCAAAGACTGTGTTTGCTGTCCAAAGTGCAGAAGATCCATTATTACTAGAGTTAGGAATTCCCAAAGAACTATTGCCCGCTGTTCGGGTTCTAGTTAAGCCCGAAATAGTGACGGTTATGGGACGCTTTGATTTTATGCAGACGGCCGAAGGGATTAAAATGATTGAATTTAACGCGGATACTCCGACTAGTGTCGTAGAGGCATTTTTTGTCAATGCTCAAGCGTGCAGGTTTTTCGGTGCAGAAAGCCCGAATCAAGGGACTGAAGGGCAGATCGGAGAGGCGTTCACGCGTATAGTTAAAACGTATAAGGAGCTGGGCTATGCCACCGATTCGATAGTCTTCAGTGCCTTAAGTTGGCATAAAGAAGATCGGGATACCGTTAAGTATTTAATGGATCAATCCGGCCTCAAGGCGAAATTTGTGGCACTCGAAGACCTTCGGATTTTTGAAGATCGCTTATGCGCCCTGCTGGATGATCGGTTCGTCCCAATTGATGTCTGGTACCGCCTTCATGCCTTAGAAAAACTTGTTGAGGATTACGATGAAAACGATAAATACCCTACTGGAGCTCATGTACTTGATTTAGTGGCACGGGGTAAACTGGCGATTATCAATCCGCCGTCAGCATTTGTTGCCCAAACCAAGGCGCTACAAAGCCTTATTTGGAATTTACATGAAGCGGGTGAATTTTATACACCTGAAGAGCATGCCTGGGTTGAGAACTATATGCTTCCTACCTATATGGAAAACCGGTTTCTCAATAAGGAACCATTTGTGACCAAGCCAATCTTCGGCCGTGAGGGTGGGGCGGTGAGTCTGTTTGATAAAGACGGCCGGGTAGCTGAAAAGGATAAGGATGATTTCTATTGGGATCAACCGATGATTTATCAGAAACGGCTTGAGATGGAAGAGATTGAAAGTAATACTGTGAGTGGTCCTTATCGGGGAAGGCTGCTTTGGGGTTCTTTTTTGGTCGGAGGCCGAGCTTCTGCTATAAGTGCCCGTATTGGGGAGCGAATCACTGGCAATCTTTCGTGTTTCTTACCTATAGGTGTGAAAACTAGTAAGGAGGAAAAGAGTAAATGTATCTGATTAACTTTCTTAAGTATTTAGGGGTCACGATTCCTTTGATGCTATTAGCTGTGATGCTCTTTACATGCACAACACCCTACAAAGAATTTCAGATTATGGCTTTCGGGGATGATCTGGAAAATCCACGCAAGGTCGCAGCGGCAAAAGCCGTGGCCTTTGATTTAGGTGGTAAGGTTCTAGGGTTGGCTTTTGTCCTAGCATCAGCCATTTACCACTCGGTAGACCTCTTAGATATGACTGTTTGGACGCTGACCGGAACGGTTTCCTTAATCATCGTGTATTGGCTCTTTGAATTCTTAACCCCAACTATTAAAGTCCATCATGAAATACCTAACGGTAATGTTGCGGTCGGCATTCTCTCATTTTGTTTAAGTATAGCAACGGGAGTACTAATGGCTTCTCTGATTAGTTATTAATTCCCAACCTGAAGGTAGACTCAAAGCCTCAACTAAGTTTTGAAGTCGGGGTCTTCTTGCAGACTTCAATAAATACTTTTACCAACTCTGGATCAAACTGGGTACCTGCATTTTTTTGTAACTCTTCAATAGCAGCTTCTTCTGACAGAGTACTACGATAGCTTCTTTCGCTAGTCATGGCATCATAGGCATCGGCTATGTTTATGATTCTGGATTGAAAGGGTATTCCTTCACTTTTCAAGCCCTTTGGATATCCCCTTCCATCCCATCTTTCATGATGGGCTAATACGTATTCAGACATTTCCGCCATATCGTTAACCGTACTTAGTATGCGATAACCTATTTCTGGATGACGCTTAATCTCTTCCCATTCATCGTTGGTCAGTTTTCCTGGTTTATTAAGTACATTTTCGTCTATTGCAATCTTCCCTATATCATGAAGTAAACCTACGTTCTTAAGTTCTTGGATTTGATTTTCTAACAAGCCAAGAGCTTTCCCCATACTTTTGCACAATAATGAAACTCGATAAGAGTGCTGTTCTTCCCTTTTGTTTTTTTCATGAAGGGTACTAATGATAGCCTTAATGGTTTTTCCTCTCATACTCGGGCCTTCAAAAAGTTTTTTCTTATACATGTAGTCTTCAGCCTTTTTAAGTATGTCTTGCGTTTTTTCCCCCTCTTTATTCTTAGTTTCCCAACCAAAGGATACTGATATCTCGACAGTACCTAATTTTTCTTTTAAAGCTTCACCTTTGATACGTTTGATGATCTGCTCAGTTTCATAATTATCTGTTTTTGGTAACAGAATTACAAATTCATCTCCTCCAAGTCTAGCAATAATATCATCAGCTCGGCATCCTTTTCCTATCACTTCTGATACTTTCTTAATGAGTTCATCACCTATAGCATGACCGAAGGAATCATTGATAAGCTTAAGTCCATTCACATCTGCCATAACAATGGTCATAGGATAATTCCTTTCTACATCTAGTCGTTTTAACTCCTCTTCAAAAAATCGTCTGTTGTATCGACCCGTTAATTGATCATGATAGCTCAAATATTCCAGTTGCTTTTCTAGTTTCTTTCGCTCGCTAACATCTCTCCACAACGCATGAAAAACTTTCTTACCATTAAGTATGATAATAGTCAACATAACCTCAACGGGTACTAATATTGAATTACTTTTCTGATGCCACCATTCGAATTTGCAGTTTCCATTTTCTAAAGTAGCGTTAATAATCTCAATTGCTTTTTCTTTAGAGGATTTCCCGTCAGGTTGAATTTCCGGTGAAAGCTCCCATGGACTTTTGCCTAGAATGCTTTCCTTAGAAGCATACTCTAATAATTCAAGCATCGCTGAATTACAATCAATTAACTTATTATCTACAAATAAAAATATTGCATCTGCTGAGCCTTCAAAAAGCGTGCGAAAAGTGTGTTCACTTTCAATGATCTGCTCATATTGAACACGGAGCTCCTCTTTAGAAGCAGTTAATTGTAGAACATATAATTCAAGTTCTTCATTAGCTCTATTTAATTCTTCTTCTTCTAATTGTAACTGTCCAAATAATTCTTCAGTTTTGTTCAAAACCAGATTTATGGATTTTCGTAATACAGCTAACGGCTCTTTCTCCTCAGTAGGTAATCTAAACGATCTATTATGCTCAAAGTTAATCCTTTGAATATCTGTCCCTAATGTAAGTAATGGAGTTATCAAGTATCTTTTTTGTTGCCTCAAAAAAAATATAAATATAGTAAACGAAGATATCAACGTAATTAAAAATATCCTCAAAAATATCCGATCTTTGCTCATATATTCATTTAATGGACTAAAGCTCCCAATTTTCCAATTCGTATGTTCGATAGATTGATAGGCTAAATAGCCGTCTATACCATCTACCGATATTTTCGTTATTCCTGGTTCATTCTGAGATAAACAAATAGTTAATTCCTTTGAAATTTCATTAAGATTCTTAAGCTCTGAAGTAGGCTCATATTCAGTGTTAGGATGGGCAAGTATAATTCCATTCCCATCTATTAAAAAAGAATAGCCTTTGCCCGTTATTCCTTTATCCTTTATTAGAGATACAATATCCTTTATAGAAACGTCTCCTGCGATCACACCTAAAAGCTGGTTATCTGGATTATAGACTGGTTTGGCGATGGTAACGATTAGTTTATCTTTCGATGCGTTAAGAAAGACTTCTGTAAAGATAAGTTTATTCTCTCGCACTGCTTCGATATACCATGGACGAGTCCTTAAATCAAAGCTTTGCAGTGGAACCCATCCACTTCCATTGATCATCACATTATCCGTTGTACCAAAATAAATGGAGGAAAAAGAGGTGTTATTAGTCAACAATCGTTTCATATAGTCTAAAAGTTCTTCATTGTTCCATTTTTCAAGGGAGATATAATCAGAAGCATCCGTAATGATTTGTCCTTTACGAAGTAAGTTACTACTTATTTCTCTGCCAATGCTATCCCGCGCCGAGGTTGTAATCCTTCGAGTTTCTTCAGTTAAAATTTGATTGAAGAAATCAAATTGAATAAATAATCCAAATGCTATTACTACAAAAACAATTACCATAATTATGTAGAGTTTAAAGATTGCGTTCCTCATTTTCTCATCTCCATTGACTCCATTCCCTTTGATGATCTTCGTATATCAGGGAAAGGGCATGTTAGATATAAACGTCTAACATGCCCTTGACTCTTTAGGTGCATCGCTAAACACGAGGCATTCTTTCTCTATAGCTAATATATAGCGACCCATAAGACACTATGACGAATTTTTTCTAACAATATTGATATCGCTTTGATCTACCTAATACCATAGTCGTTCATACCATGGCTCATCTTTAGTTTCAGGAATTAAAGCATTACTCTTTGGATTTTCAACTTCCTTAAAATTGATGTTGTTCTCCATAAACCCGTCGATCATAAATCTCACAAACTCAGACTCATTTTCAAACTTTTTACTCATTTCTTGAATAAAAGCCTTTTGTTTTTCTGTGATGTTTGCGACCAAATGCTCATTACATGGCTCAGATTTGCTAGGTATCTGGTAAGTTAATTTGATAGTCATAATAAATCTCCCTTTCCAATTTTATCCAAATCGTAAGACTCCCACTTCTACAAGTGGGAGTGATACACCTTATTCTGCTTCGGTGGGGGTAGAGTCCCCCACCGAAGACTCGATGTTCAACTTTAGTTGAACGAGTTCACTTGCAATAATAATATGCATCTTCATCCATACTCCCCATCCCATCCTACAACATTTTGGAAGGAATTTGAGAGATTCGACAGAATATGCTTCATTGTGACAATCAGTATGTTATGAGATAGTCTTTTATAAGTAATGTATAATTTTCCGTTTTGTAAAGGATTTCCCTCTTTTCTGTCAAAAAGAAACTATTCTAACTGATTTAATAAAGTGGTAAGGCTTTTTTTTAATTGAAGTGGGTTATTGTAAAGCCTGTTTCATAATGATATGATAAATACATAAATTTTACAGATAAGGATATGTTTATATGAAGAGGAGTAGTTTGGGGTTAAGGGTAGAATATAAAATTGGAATTATCTCAAGTCTCTCAGCAACAATAATTTGGTTTATACTTGGAAGTTTGTGGTCATTAATTGCAGCAAATATCTTTTCATTATTACATAGCAATGTTATTTTGCCATGGCAGTACTTTGTTGCGGGAATTTCAATTGGAGTTGCATTCACTGCGTCTGTTATATTTTATAAGGATAAAACAAATAAATTCAAACCTAATTTCCCATCACTTTCAATGGACTATATATGCAAAAAAGTTGAAACAGAATTGCTATTTAAAAATCGGGAGGAAATGACTTATTCTTCAAGTTCTGATATTCTAGCATTAAAAGAAATTAACGGGATGAAAAGTACTCATAAATGGTCAGGAAGTAGTATGAGTGAACTACCAATTATTAAGTCAAAAAGTAATCATAAAGTTGAGCTATGTAAAGATGAGCCATGGAAAACAGTTTATGTCACTTTTGAAGTCCCATTACAAAAAAATCAAGAAACGGATTGTGAAATAATCTACAATCTAGGAGATTCCTCTAGAAAAATGCAGCCTTATTTAGGTCATTGTGTAAAAAACCCTACTGAAAAGATTATTCTTAGACTTTGTGTTCCTAAGGGGATGGTAAATAGTGTGAAGAAATGTATTTATGCTGATACTTCTGCACATATTAATTTATCACTACCTCAAATAATTAATCCTCGTTATATTGCCGATATTGCCATGTATGAATGGGAAGTTGATAATCCAAGTTTGTTATATTTTTATAGAATGAACTGGGAATTTGTTTAATCTCGGTGTCACTAAAAAAACCTAAAGGAATATTATAAATTAAATAAATGAATAACAAAATAATTGCTTGTCCATACTAACGGTAGTATAATTTGACTATAAGTATCTGATTAAGAGGGTGTTAAATATGTATGGTGACTAGCAACGAGTTTAGTTTAAAAATAAGTATTTGGTACGAAAACAAGGGTTTCTAAAGAGGGTGAGAATTTAAATTTTCTCGCTCTATTTTATGTAATATTTTTCGACCTTAATTTTTAACCTCCGATTTTATCGGGGGCTTATTTTTTCACATAATTTTTAATTTTTGTATTCCCATTTAATCACATGGGCCCCTCGGTCGTTCCAGACCTCCGTTACTCAAATTCCCGTCAACCCAAGCAAGAGGAAGTTTCTTTGCTAAGACACTTCCTCTCTACAAAACTTAATAATCATTATTTCCAACAATAATCCTGGATCACCGCCCCCAGTTTTTAACGCCAAATCTGTGTTTAAACACTCGGATAACGCCTTGGAAAGTTGTTTCGTCGATAACCTAACGGATTGTTGCCAGACTTTCTGCGCTTCAAATGGCGAAATTCCCAATGCTGAGGGGGCTTCGGCAACATTTCCCCCGCGCCTGCGCAAAGAGTCACACCCCAAAAGAAGCCGGACTTGACGAACCAGTAACGCTAAGACCTTTAAAGCAGGTTCTTTACGCAACACCTCATGCAAGGCTTGTAGAGCCTTGACAGAGGATCGACTAGCAACAGCATCCAAAAGATCAAAGATGCTCGTTTCAATCGATTGAGGTGTAATAGCTTTTACATCTTCCAAAGTAATCTTCTTACGTTCTCCAACATATACGATGAGCTTATCTAATTCTTGACATAAAACGCCGGTATGGTGTCCAGTCCATTCAACAAATTGGGAAACGACTTGAATATCCATCGATTTTTCCCGTGTCTTTAATTCTGACTGAACCCAGGCCAACCATTCCTGCGGACGCTTCGGCGAGCAGAATTCCATGATCTCCCCAGTTTTGTCTATGGTCTTATAAAACTTTCTTCCTCTATGCACACTTTCAGTGATAAACAAAAGACATGTCGTGGGATTTGGATGAGCAAAGTAGTCTAAAAACGGCTCCAGATCTGCCGCCTGCCCGTCCTTGAAATAGTTCACTTCTTCAACAACCACGAGGCGATTGGCAAAAAAGGACATTGTATTGGCCCGCTCTACAATGACATCCGGAGGCAACTCCTTTGCAGAAACTTGTTCAATCCCGCTTCCCGACGGATCCGTCATGAAATAGAACGACTTAAGGACTTTTAACCCCTCTTGAATTAAAAACCGATCCTCTCCATACCACAAATAAACAGTTGGAATCTTCCCCTTCGCTACGCTTTCCTTAATTCGTTCAATTTCACGCATCTCTGCCACCCCCTTTGCTTATTTTAATAGAGACCTCCTAAAAAAGCCAGAAGAACAAATATAGCTGGTATCAGTCAGTATACACTTTCTGTCCTGGAAAATGAATTTTCCATTCATCAGTGGTGCCGCGCAGCGGCATGAGGGTCTGACTAGTATAAAAAAAACCCCCCCAACGTCGTGGAGAGGCAAAAGAAAGAGGAGGAGAAAAGAGATGTTCCTTGATATTGTTACCCAGTATTTCCTTTTTATACATTCCGAGAATATTTTACCATTTGTTGCCGTAGTTAAGCCCTTAAATAGATTAACGACCCGGCATTATTTCCACTCCACGGTCACCTACGCTAAACTTGATAGTACCATGTTCATCGGTCCGATAAACCGGTATGTGGCGTTCTTCCCAATACCTTAGAACTTCCGGTGAGGGATGACCAAACGTATTTTTCCCCACCGAAATACATACCGCTTGGGGATGAATCCCATCCAACCAAGGTCTATCCAAAGAAAAGCGGCTTCCATGATGCGGCACTTTAAAAATATTGTTTTCTAAATCGACACCGGTTTCATAGATATCTTCCATTTCTTCTTGCTCCATATCTGCTGTCAGCAAGACACTCTGCCCCAAGTAGTTGAGCTTGAGTACCAGAGAATTATTATTTGGGTCAGAATGCGTCCCGTTAAGAACCTTAGGCGGACCTAACACGTCCATCCATACCCCCGAATCAAGCTCGATTCGATCTCCCGCCTGAATCTTCCGCAGCCTTTCAGACTGATTGATCAGCTCGAAAGGTAGCCCTTCCTGCCATTCTGCATTTTCCAACCGGTCCCCTACTTCAGGAATCCCTACCCAATCCGTAGGAATATTAGCTAACACAGCACGGGCTCCACCGATATGATCCTGATGTTCATGAGTAATCAGTAAAGCATCCAAATGCCGAGTTCTACTCTGCAATAAATAAGGAAGTACAATTCGTTCTCCAGCATCAAACCGTTCACTACGCGGGCCTGCATCCAGCAAGATCGCATGTTTCTTAGGCGTTCGGATTAATATCGCATCCCCTTGTCCCACATCGATTAGAACCACTTCCAGATCGTTCTGAAAATTCCAGGGGCTCCAAAGGAAAAGAAAGATAAGCAGTATGCCAACCCAACGAATAAGTAGCCTATTTTTCAACATTGGGCTCCTAGACAATTTCGGGAGTAAACGTCGCGCAGCTCGACGAATTTCCAAAGGGCATCGTTCTTTCATCTTCACAACGTTTGTCCTTAACCTTCTACTAAGATGAAGCAGCCTCCCCTTAATGATAAAAAGCACGCGCTCCTTTCCCCATAAGACGGTTCCGATTCCACCGTACCAAATGAGCCAAAAGAGAGGACCTGGATTTAACACCCAGATATCAGCGTAAGGTAATTCAGCCAAGACCTTTAAAATTGCATTTGTCCCAGCTAAGAGCCATAAGCTTACCTGAAATAAAGGAGCAGACAGTCCCCCAGAGATAGAAAGGATCACCCCGATGAGTCCCAATTCGAGCACACTACCTAAAATAAAAAGGATAAAGACATTCGCAAACAATCCAATCAGAGATAATCGATGGAACGCAAAAATCAGCAGGGGAAGCGTCCCTACTTGAGCCGCAATAGTGCCTGCAACAGCATAACGAAGGAGTCGGGGAACGCATTCAAACAACTTCCACGAAAGAATATGAGGGGTGAGTACAACAATCCCCCAGGCAGCGGCAAAGGAAAGTTGAAAACCAAGATCCTGAATGATTAAAGGATTATTAATAAATAGGCCTGCCGCTGCCAAAAACAACCAACGCAACGTGGCCACTTTCCCCCGTCCCAAACGCCCGAGTAAAACCGCGATTCCCAAAATAGTCGCTCTGACTATCGGAGCATTTCCTCCACAAAGTGCAGCATAAAGTAACAGGACCAAAATCGTTCCGCCAATCCGAACTTGATTTGGCAAAAAACTCAGGAGCATCCATGAAAGTCCAAGCACAAAAGCTACATTGGAGCCCGAAGCTGCAAAGACGTGAAGTACGCCGGTTACTTTGTAGCGTTCTTGAATCGAATCTGGAATACGACTGGAGTCTCCGAACAAAATCCCTTCTAATACCCCTGTTTCCTCAGGGTCCCAGGCCTGAAGCCGACTTCGAACCCGCTGACGAATCTTCCAGGTTAGACTTGGCTCCCCCGCAGAAAGCAGAACAGCATCCCCTTGAGCAATTAGGGTTCCACTTAATCCCCTAACCTTATAATAAAGGCGCAGGTCGTAGGCACCGAGTGTTCCGACCGACTTCGGCCTCTCTAAACGCGCACAGAAACTTACACGGTCTCCGGGTCGTACCCGCTTCCACTCACCAGGAATCTGACCCAGCTTATCAACGTAAACCGTCAGCCGATAAGTCTGTCCTTTTAATTCTTGCCGAAGATCATCTGGAACATCACCCCTATCTTTCGACGTGCCGCCTTCCCCTTCCTCGACACGAACTATGCCCACTACCCTATCCTCAAGTTTGTTCCAATCCTGAATAAGGCCTACAATCTCCACACGGTCTAAGATAATAGGTTCTGGCAGAGTACAATCCGCACGTGAACCATACACAAAGCCAAGTAAGAGACTTGCTCCAAGCAATAGAATCTCTGGGCGAAATAATCGTCCAAAAAAATCACGTGGCCGCCACAATATGAGGCGTATCCCAAGCAATACTAGGATCCCCAAAGAATAAAGACGTACCTGTTCCGGTAAATACGATCCACTGAGACCCCCGATCAAGAGGGCTGACGCTCGTCCGATCCAGGGGTCCTTCATGGTCCAATCGTTACTTGAGAAGCCATCTTCTCATAAGTTTTCGGGCCAATACCTGAAACATTCTCCAAATCTTCCGCCCGAATAAACGGCCCGTGTTCACTTCTATATTGAAGAATGCGTTCCGCTAACGCAGGGCCGACACCGGAAAGCTTGTCCAGCTCAACTGCTCCGGCGGTATTAATATTAATCTTCCCTCCTGCCGGTGCTGAACTAACGCTAGCATTATTAACTGATCCGGCACCAGTCCCGTTTGTTGAACCAATATTATTACCGGCACTACTGCTCACGACATTGATCGGATTCCCAACCACTGTAGACCCGGGAGAAAGGGATGAGACCTTGTACGGCACGTTAACCTTTTGCCCATCCTTAAGTTTTTCAGCCGGGTTCATACTCTCTAGGTTAGCCTCCGGCAAAGGACAGACCTGTTTCAAGGCATCGTCCAAGCGTGCATCCGGGGCTAGATGAACAAGTCCCGGTTTCTCAACTGCTCCGGCTACATAAACTATTATCTCTCGACTTGAAACATTTTTTTGAAGATAGGCATTTGAGCCATGAGGCAAAAAAAGCTTCCAAATGGCCAGGATGGCGAGGCCTATGAGCACCAACCACCAGACATATCGAAGTTTACGTTCCATTCACAGCTTCCTCCTTATTTTTTATATTTCCTTAATGCTTTATCCATACATCAGCCATCCACGTCCAATTATCCCACGGCTATTAAACCGTTGCCCTCTCTAATCAGGTAACCATGGTTTATTTGATTTCGCTTTATTCCTTCTTTTTCCTGCTGCGAAGGCTAGTTTATCCTGTCGAATTGAGGGACTTGTGTGACACAGCGCTTTATGCCTACGACGGTCCCTTCCCGCCATCCTGCAAGAATGTTAATACGTGCGAAGACAGTGTCTGCAAGAAGGATAATACGTGCGAAAACAGTGTCTTCGTGTGGGCTCCAGGGACACTCGTCCAAATCCACACTGCAGGAGTATGCGTAATAAGTTGCAGTGTACGAAAATGGGGAGCTCCCCATTTTCGACATACAAGTCCCTCACACAAGGGTCTTTATAACAACCCTGCCGCTCGTGTTGCGAGTTCGCTTCGTTCTCCACGAAGCAGTCGAACCTGACCATAGAAAGATTGCCCATTTAACCTCGCAGCGACATGGGCTAACCCATTACTCGCTTTATCCAAATAAGGATGATCAATTTGATCCGGATCTCCACAAAGCACAATCTTCGTTCCCTCACCCGCTCGAGTAATAATAGTCTTAACTTCATGAGCAGAAAGGTTCTGAGCTTCATCAATAATCATGAATTGATTAGGAATACTTCTGCCCCGGATGTAGGTGAGTACTTCAATTTCAAGCTGCCTTTTCTTGATTAGAAGATCAATGGCGCTGTCAACGATAGATTCGGTGCCTCTTTCGCGCTCTTTCTCCCGCCGTGGTCGAAGTAAATACTCAAGATTATCATAAATCGGTTGCATATAGGGGCGTACCTTCTGATCCTTCTCTCCAGGAAGAAACCCAATGTCTTTGCCAAAAGGGACAATCGGACGAGCGCAAAGCATTCTATGGTAATTTTCCGTATGAACCGTTTGTTCCAAGCCGCTCGCCAAAGCAAGTAGAGTCTTCCCAGTCCCTGCAGGCCCCATTAAATTGACTAACTTGATTTCGGGATTATTGAGCATTTCCAAGGCCCAGGACTGTTCCATATTCTTGGGCCGAATATCCCAACAGGCCTTACTTGGCCCCATCTGATAGACTAATGTTTTCCCATTTGGGGACGAAACAAAGGGGAGCACTGAGCCATCACTCAAAACTGCTTTTACATTGCGATTCGGTAGCAAAGGCACCTGTAAGGGGATATAACTATTCTTATAAAAATTGTCAACCTCGATATCCTCCAGCGGAAGAACGATAATCTCATCCATAATCGGTGGCAAAACAACTTTATCATTATAGAAATCATCCGTTAAGATTCCTAAAGCATCCGCTTTAACACGCATGGCAATATCTTTGGTAATCAAAATGACGGGTCGCCTTTCTTCTCGCGATAAGCTTAAGGAAACTGCTAAAATTCGGTTGTCCGCCAATGCCAAATCCGAGTTTGACGGCAAAATATCATTAGAGTAATGATTTAATTCAATCCGAACCTTTCCTCCGTTCGGCAAAAGAACACCCTGTGAAAGTTGACCAATGTCACGTAAGCGATCAAGATGACGGATGGCCTCCCGAGCAGCTTGACCGACATTCTCCATAAGGCGTTTCTTACTCTCTATTTCTTCTAAAACCACATAGGGAATAATTACATCGTTATCTTGGAATTGAAAAATGGCATTAGGGTCATGCAGTAACACGCTAGAATCGAGTACATATACTTTTTGCAAAATATAACACTCCTTTTCAGTCGCTCTTTCTATACTATATTCCAGATCATGCCAATTATCTTCTGCATGATGACCGTTACTAAACCCATCCTCTCTTAAACTATATTCCAGAATCAACTAACCATTCTCAACTCACCTACCCCCCGTTCTAAAGAAAACTTGGTTGGTGCCCACACGAAGACACTGTCTTCGCACGAATTAGCCATCTTGTTAGCGCTGGCCATGACTCGAACAAGAATGTTCGAGATTAGAGCAGCGCCATGACGATAAGCGGACGAGCTTATCGCCACACTGCAACTCATTACGCATTCTCCTGCAGTGTGATTGGCTAGATGCCGTGATGGCAAGAAGGGACGGTTCTCGACTTGCTGTCCAAGTCAAAAATCGTCCCTTCTCACTTTAGCTATTAAACATTATCAGCGCTACATAGGAAACCGTATTTTTACCGTTATTATAGGGTATTCCAAAGTCTTTGACCAAGGCCATTACGTCAATTCCATTTGCTTCAACAGACCAGACTACTTTGTCGAGAAAATTACACTTTTCCCCCTCTAGATAAGCACATTTTGCACAATACACGCAGGGACCGGCACTTAATGACAGGACATCTGTAAAGGTGCAATCAGTATTTACAGTTAGCTTGGAAAGTCTCCCACATAGCAATAAAATTTTCAATAGGGATGTCATCCTGTACATTGTGCACCGTCGAGAACACGAAACCTCCATCTTTGCCGAAGATATCCATGTTTCTCTTGGTTTCTTCTCTAACTTGTTCAGGCGTTCCGTTTGGAAGAGTAGATTGAGTATTGATCCCACCACCCCAGAATACGATGTCTTTGCCAAATCTGCTCTTTAACAGTTCAGGACCCATATCTGCAGCAGATATCTGTACAGGATTGAGAATATCAAAGCCTGCTTCTATGATGTCCGGCAATGCCGCTGTAACAGAGCCGCAGCTGTGTAGAGTTATTTTGACATCTCCTTTAGATTTGATGTAGTCATTCAGTTTCTTATGATAAGGGAGTAGCATCTCTCTGATAAGTTTTGGAGAAACAAATGTTCCACGCTGCGTACCAAAATCGTCAGCTTCACTGGTAACATCGATCAGCCCGCCATAAACGTCAAAGATATTATCATAAAACTCCATTTTCTTCTCCAGCAATTTATCCATAAATGGAGTACAGCGTTCCGGCTCGGAAACTAACATCGCAAGCCAGTTTTCAAAGCTCCAGATCAATGGGCCAGTTTGCAAGAAGCCATTACCAAACTGCTCTGAAATGGTATTTGCAAATCCTGCTTCGCGGTAGCTTTCTAGTTCCTTTCGTCCCGCTTTATCATATTTATCCGGTGTAGGCCATACGAACTTTTTGTCGTCTTCCTCATCCTCAGCATCTCCCAAAGCGCACCCGGCTAAGTCATAATATAGACCTTGAAGCTTTGGCATTCTGTATAAGGTTCCCCAATCATTTCTATAGAAATAGCTATTTTCGTCTTCCCATTTCTTTGCATAATAACTTTCGCCCTGTTTAATGGGTTTGAGTCTGGCTGCACGCACATCACAGCCTAAAAGGTCCAAGACCTGGTCAGATGCATATACAAGCTGGTAAGGAATGTGACACATTTCTAATTCTTCATCTTTAATGCCAAAGTAATCCAAAAGCTTCACATAAAAATACTTTGTAAATTTACACGAACATCCAGCTCCAAGGTCGAGCGGGATACGATCCGGCTCCTTATGATTCAGAGCACATAAAACTCTTTCGCGACGGTTCATCTTTTATTCCTCCTGATTATTTTAGTTAAGCAACAAATGCTTTTGCTATAGCTGCGGCTGATGCAGCATCAGCTGCAAAAGCATCGGCACCGATCAGATCTGCAAATTCTTGTGTTATAGGTGCACCGCCGACTATTATCTTAACTTGGTTCTTCAAACCAGCTTCTATAATTGCAGCTACAGATTTTTTTATAGACGGCATTGTGGTTGTTAATAAAGCTGAAAGACCAACAAGGTTACAATCTGGATTAGCTTTAATTGCTTCGATAAATTTTTCTGTTGAAACGTCAACCCCTAAATCGATTACAACGTATCCGGCACTTTCGATCATCATAGCAACAAGGTTTTTACCAATATCGTGCAAATCGCCTTCTACAGTACCGACGATGAATTTACCAAGTACGGCACTCTTATCGCCCGCCAAATGTGGTTTTAAAAGTTCGACACCTTCTTTCATAGCACGAGCAGCAACCAGCATTTCAGGAACATAAATTTCATTAGCTTTAAATTTTTCACCCACAACGCTCATTGCCTCAATCATACCTTGATTTAAAATATCGATAGGTTTACAGCCTTCTGCTAATGCCTCTTCTACGAGACCTTTCATAATTTTTTTCTTACCGAATTCAATTGCTTTTGAAATTTCTTGAATTTTAGACATTAATAACCCTCCATCATGTGCTAGGCACTAATTTATTTTTTTCACTTTGTCAAAACTGAATTAAAGCATGGATTAAGCTTTTGGCAAAGGTCCGATTAAACCTTCTCTAAATGCTGAGATATATTCTAAGCAATATTCATCCTTTTCCAATAATGCTTTTGCGGCATAAATCATGCCTAACAAATCTCTATTCGTAGGGTCAATGATTGCGCTATCCATGCCGGCGTTCACGGCTAATACCATAAATGCTTGGTTAATCAATTTGCGAGCAGGCAAGCCAAATGAAATATTGCTTAAGCCGCTTGTCACATGGATCGTTGGATAGCGTTTCTTTATTTCCCATGCACATTCTGCAAAGGTGGTTAAAGCAGTTTCATTGGTAGACAAGGTCTCTACCAATGGATCGATATGCAAGCGGGAAGGATCAATATTAAATTCCTTTGCCCTCTTCATAATATTTTCAAATACTTCTAAACGTTTCTCCACAGAATTAGGAATCCCCTTGCTATCACATAGAAGTGCTACACATTCCCATTTAGTATCAGCGATAACAGGGAATATTACATCTATCTTTTCGCCTTCCATTGATACTGAGTTGACCAAACCTGTTCTATTGCATAATGGTAATGCGGCTACGCAGGAATATGGACTTGGACTATCTACACAGATAGGGACATCAGTAACTTCCTGTATTAAATCGATCAACCATTTCATCGTCTCGATTTCGAATTCTACTTCTACCGACGCACAAACGTCAAGATAGTTGGCACCTGCTTCAGCTTGCCTTTTAGCGCAATCACGAATAAAAGCTTCATCTCTTTCTCGAATGGCTTTGGCCATCGATGGAATAGAACCGTTTATTTTCTCACCAATAATAATCATTTTATTATCCTTCTTCTCCTTCTTATGGGCTTTTTTGAATCTGAAAGAATTGCCCCTTCCGCAAATTTGCACAAAAGGGGCTAACTTAAAGTAAAATACTTGTGTTTGGAGAACTAAGCGGAGATCTCCTCAAGTGCTTTTCCTTTGGTTTCAATGCCTAAGACCCCGACGACGAGTGCTGCTGCCACAAAACAAACAGCTCCAAGTGCAAATACCCCAGATTGTCCTGTTCTTGGTAGAATTATGGCCACAATCGATGGACCTAAAAGTGAACCTAACCTGCCGACTGCGGAGGCGAAACCGGAGCCGGTTGCCCTCGCCCTAGTAGGATAGAGTTCCGGAGTATAGGCATATATGGATGACCACATACCAAATAGAAAGAATTGCATACACAAGCCGTAAATAATCAGCGTAGTAAGAGTTGTAGCTGTCCCATAGAAGTAAGCCGAAACTGCACAACCTAATAGCACAGTGATAATTGTTATTTTACGTCCTTTAGCTTCTATAAAATACGCAGCGGTGAAGAACCCTGGGACTCCAGCAAGTGAAATAATGATAGTGTAGAAAACTGATTTGGTTACCGAGTAACCTGCCTGCTGCAAAAAGGCTCCTAACCAAGTCGTTATCCCATAGTAACCTAGTAAAGCAAAGAACCACAAACACCAGACCATAATAGTTCGTTTAGCATATCCTGGAGCCCAAAGTTCCAAGAAAGAAAACTTGTTGGCACGTGAGGCCACCGCTACTGATTTATCGATATTTGAGACGGGTGGTAGTTCTCGCCCTAAGGATTTTCTTACCCCCTCCTCGAAGGCCAGCATCACCTTATTAGCCTCTTCGTGACGTCCGACGGTGTCTAACCAACGAGGGGATTCTGGCACAATACGTCTAATTATGAGTACAAAGATCGCTGGAATACCTTCACAAGCAAATACCCAACGCCAACCGCCAATTGGCAAGATGAGATAGGCTAACAGCCCTGCGGCGATGAAACCAATTGGCCAAAAACCTTCCAGTAACGCAATATAACGTCCGCGATTCTTAGCAGGGATAAATTCGGATACCAGAGATTGTCCAATCGGAAACTCCATGCCCATTCCAAATCCTAAAAGAATTCTTCCAAGGGCTAACATTTCCACACTTGGAGCGAGTGCACAGATGAAGCTGGCAGCCCCCCAGATTACCATACTATACTGGAAAACGATCTTACGTCCAAATCGGTCAGCGAGCATTCCTGCAATAGCGGCACCTAGAAACATTCCTAAGAAACTCGCGCTTGAGAGCAGCCCTGCTTGCACTGTAGTTAATTTGAAATAGGTCTTTATGGAACCTAGAACGAAGGTTAACATACCTAGATCCATCGAATCAAAGAACCAAGCTGTCGCTATGATATAAAAGATCGTCCTTTGATAAGAGGAAAGTGGCAGTCGTTCCAACCTTTGAGGTATACTAAAATTCTTTCCATAAATATTTTCTGCTGGTTGTGCCATTTCTTAATGCCCTCCATTTTCTCTATAAATTCAGAAAAATTCTTCAACACTTGTCAAAGTCCCACTTTAATTAATTCCATAACTAGGACTACATTTGAGCGAAAATATGGAGGTTCCAGTAACTGCGAGATTGGGCTTCCCTTAGTTTGTAGAATAATAGCTTAACCTACTTTGATGCTAAAATTGCGTTAGCCTGAGACCGAAATTACCATTGCTTTCTGTCGACAAATGAGCTCCAATTACTAATTCTTCACCCTGGTTCCTCCCTTTTTTCAAAATTTATTCTCAACTATTCATAAATCTTTGCAAGTATTGTGCCAGTTAAGAAGAGTCCGAAAATTCAGGACATTGGAGAATATCCCGATCACAATAGTACTCACTTCCGTAGATCCCGAAAACCGAGAATATCAACTATTACCGCTATTCATAGACATTCCAAATCCGATTCATATTGTGTTCAGCCCGAGTCATATCGTGTTCATATTCATCTCAATTCACTACATAATTACTCTCTAAATATGTCCTAACTTCTCAATTAGAGTTTGCTGCCGTAATTTTATACTTCTTCATCTTTTTAACCATACTAGACTGACTAATTTTGAGAATCGTCGCAGCCTTTCGTGTACTCCCCGTGATACGGTAAGTATCAGCAATCAATCGACGTTCCTCTCTTTCCAAACAAGATTGTAACGACGTAATATCTTTAGCGGATGGCTTTAATGACCAAAGGGAAGACTCTGCTAAAGCATCGATCCCTATACAATCTTCACGAAAGGTAACAACTAGTCGTTCGATGGTGTTTTCTAATTCCCGAATGTTTCCTGGCCAGTCATACTCCAAAAAGGCATCCATGACATCTGGGTGAATCCATTTTTGGTATCCATACTTACGGTTAAATTTCCCTAAGAACTCCGCTACAAGAGAAAGGATATCTGTCTTGCGATCCCTTAATGGTGGAATAAGGATAGGAACCACACTCAACCTGTAATATAAATCCTCACGAAACGTTTTTTCCTTAACCATATCTCCCAAATCCCTATTCGTGGCTGCAACAATCCTTATGTCCAGCAGAATAGGTTTCTTGCCGCCTATCCTGGTTATTTCTTTGTCCTGAATAGCACGAAGAACCTTGACCTGTAAATCAAGAGATAGTTCTCCGATTTCATCAAGAAATATTGTTCCGCCTTGAGCCAGCTCAAGTAGACCCGATTTTCCCTCTTTTAGTGCCCCAGTAAAGGCACCAGATTCATAACCAAAAAACTCTGATTCGAGAAGATTAGGTGGAATGGCCCCACAATTTATTTTTATGAAGGGTTGCTTAGCTCGTTTACTGGCACGATGAATTAATTGAGCTATTAGTTCCTTACCTACACCCGTCTCTCCGAGAATCAAAACATTCGAATCCACGTTGGCCACATGATAAGACATTTCTAGCTTCTTTTGCATCTCAGGATCTTTGGTAATGATTTTCTGAAAAGACTGTTGGGAACGCAAATGCTCAAGTTCACGAAAATACTTGTCCCTTATTTGTTCACTTTCAGCTAACTTCCCTTTTAATTCATTTAATTGGGAAACATCGCGAATGGCAGTTACAACATACGAAACATTCCCACTGTCATCAAAGATTGGATTACCACTCAGCAATAGATCCTTACCGTTTCTTACATCCATCACGTTAACCTGGGATCTTCGTTCCAAGACCATTTCCGTAACCGATTTGTTCATGTAGCCTTGCTTTAACAAATCACGCACGTGTTTACCTACAAATTCTTTCGCAGTAATTCCCGTCATATGTTGATAAGCATTATTTGCGCGAACAATTATTCCCTGAGCATCAGCTACGACAATTCCGTCGTCTAAAGACTCGATCACATCATCTAACCTTTTATTTATAGCTTTAAACGTATCTAATTGATGAGATAGTATCTCAAATTCGGAAATGTCTTGAAAGATAGCAATAGCTCCAATGATCATGTTCCCTCGCCGGATCGGACTTCGGTTAGAAATAATAGTTTGGTCATTAATATCCAAACGCTGGTTGTATTCTTCCGTTCCTTTCTCCATGACCTGGATCAACTGTGTGTTGGAAATCACCTGCTCTATCTGTGCCCCAATTGCTTGCTCTTGAGGGATATTGAGGACTGTAGCAGCTGCTCTATTAAAAATAACAACCTCTCCATTTCGGTTGATCGCAATAATACCGTTGTGCACAGATTCAAGAATCTCTTGCCAATCCCAAACTTCCATTTCAAGATTCATAGCCCTCACCCTTTCTAAAACTACAAAGTCTATTATCTAGAGTAATATTTGGGGTTTCCCAATATTGAGTCTATTAGCAAAGTTTCAAGCCAAAATATCATTAATTGCTTTAGTGTTTATCATCATAGCGATAACAATGCTTCTTCACTAATAACTTCAAGAACATTTTACATTTTTCCATAAAAAAATAGCCGTTTAGGCCAAAAATGAAATCTGTAATCCACGGAGATGCGTTTTATGTTATTTACAACTATAAAAATATTCCTGATGACACACGCTAGTTAAGCCATGTTGGACAGTTCGGTACTAATTTCCGGCTTCAGTTCATTACAATTAGCGACCGCAGACACGAGACGGTGCACATGAAATGTGCCGTCTCCCAAAACCGTCATCGCAAAACGTATACTCAACTTTCTCCAAAGCAAGTCTAACCCTTCCCCGTTTCACCGTTCTCCGACCCAAGCCCGGGGCGCAGTGTCACACGAGCGCGACGTCTTTACGTAAGCTGATTAGCATACTCTGGAAAACGACCCCCGATACAAGACGCTGCACATAGAATGTGCCGTCTCCCAAAACCGTCATCGCAAAACGTATACTATACTTTCTCCGAAGCAAGACTAAACCTTCTCCGTTCCCATCCCCAAGCCCAGGACGCAGTGTGACACGAGTGCGACGTCTTTACGTAAGCTGATTAGCATACTCTGGAAAACGACCCCCGATACAAGACGCTGCACATAGAATGTGCCGTCTCCCAAAACCGTCATCGCAAAACGTATACTATACTTTCTCCGAAGCAAGACTAAACCTTCTCCGTTCCCATCCCCAAGCCCAGGACGCAGTGTGACACGAGTGCGACGTCTTTACGTAAGCTGATTAGCA
>LOEW01000045.1 GCA_001516045.1 Desulfosporosinus sp. BRH_c37 | reverse complement strand
ATTTTTTCATTGGTATATATCCTCTTTGGAGTTTTGTTATGGTTTTTTTCGGATAAATTATCTGCGATTATGGCTACAGAGGGAAACCATTCTAAGGAGGGTGCTGGTATAGAGGTAAGTGAAATACAGAGAGTAGCGTTTTCGGTTCTCGGGCTTTACTTTATCGGCAGTTCATTGCCGAGGCTAGTATCCACATTAACGAGTTCCATGCGTGGACTACCTAATTCTTTTACAGGATTTATACTACTTGGATCAGGGGGGATAATTACCGAATTTATCATAGGATTAGGGATATTTCTTGGTTCACAGGGTTTGGTCAATTTCTTAAATAACATGAGAACTGTGGGATTAAAAAAGGATGATAGTAATGAAGGAAACGAAGATATCTAATCTGTAAAGGAGTTTAGATTAACCCTACATTCTTGTACTTTTATTCATGTTTCACCATCCACTAGCAATAATGATTTCTAATATTTAGCCAAGTAAGGCAAGGAAATGCTATTAATTCGCATAAGTAAGAAAATACGCATTTTAAAAATTCAATTGGCATTGGACAAGATTCTATGTGTTAGTTTAGAAATGAGGGTTCAACTTGAAAAAAAATTTAGTAATCCTTGGACTTATAAGTATATTTGTATTTGCTATGATGAGATTTGGCATTGAAAGCGTTCCTATCAACACTAATAATTCATTACAACCTAAACAAGTAATAGAAAACTACTTTAAATTCTACAATGAGAAAAATAGGCAGGGTTTGTCAACCACATTAACTAAATGGCATGACCAATCTAATGTGGATTTTGGTTTAGATAATCTAATATTTATTAAGCTTGTGAGTATTGGAAATAACGATATGACCACAGTTATCTGAACCTTAATCAAATTTATAAATGTCGTCTATATTGTTGCATGGGGAGGAATTTCGGTAGTGCTAGAAATTCGATAACTTGGTAAAAGGGCCGCAGATCTGAGTTAGGGGGTGAAAAGGTATGGCTAAATTATTGACTCGTTTGATAATAGTCAGTTTATGTTTAGTAACGGCTTTAACAGGGTGTGAGTCAACTCAAATGGCTCAAAAATCAAATGACAATGGCAATCCTTCTACTAATTCAAACCAATCTCCAAATACAACTGCTATTCTTAGTTCGATGAACTTAAATACGCAAGTATTTAAAAATCAAGGTGACTTGGCATTTGTTTGGCAAGGGTTACTATACGTTCTCGATGGTAAAACCGGTGAAGTAAAGCAACTAACAAAATCAGGCTCTGTACAACATCCGGCCTGGTCACATGATGGCGAATGGATTGCGTATATTTCCACTAACAGTCCCACCAATAATAGTGGCCAAATTTGGATTGTTCGGCGGGACGGACAGAATGCTCATCAAGTTGAAGGCCAAAGTTTTTCTTGGTCACCTACCTCTGATGTTTTAGCGGTAAGTGGTACAGATGGTTTGTGGCTGGCGCCAGTAGAAGGAGAAGCAAAACTTGAGATTAAGGGTTCAGTCTCATACCCTAGTTGGTCGCCGGATGGTAAATCTATTGCCTACAGCGTTACGCTTCCTTTTGATAAGAATAACCCGGAAAAACGTAACGATGCTCTTTATACACTAACCTTGAGTAGTGGTAATACGGTTATGCAAACCACTGCTTCTAATGCCGGAATTCAGTTTGCTCGCTGGTGGCCAAACGGTGATGGATTATTATATTGGTCAGATCCACTTCATTCAGCCTCGTTGGCTGCTGACGGGTTGGGCCTGATGAGTCTCCGGCTAGGTGATAAAGAGGCTAAACTCCTAACCACTGGCTTGACATATCGAAGCTGGCTATCTGTTTCGCCACAAGGTCAATTGCTGGCGGTAACTGGCGGTGGTCGTATAGTCTGGGCACAGAAAACTCTATCAAATATTAATGTTGAAGCGGGGACGACCAGAGAGCTTCCGAATCCGGAGGGAGATGTAGCCATTGATCCTTCGTTATCTAAAGACGGAAAAAATATTGCCTTTGTTTCTGCAAAAAACTTAGGGAATAGTGTATGGGGCTTTAGGAAACCCGAAGAATTTGAGAACTGGATAGCTACGCGAACTTTGTGGATTGAAGACGTCGATGGCTCTGGTGCACACCCCTTAAAAGCTGCTGGTACAGGTGTGTACCAGCCTGTATGGTCTAAAGATGGAACCCGAATAATGTATGTCCGAGACAATTCCTTATGGATAATTGGGGCAAACGGTGAGAATCCGGAAAAAATTTTAGGACCCTTCCCGGGTTGGGAAAAAGACCAGTTCGGGTTTTATGGAGTTATTTGCCACGATGACTTCGCTTGGTTTCAGCCTTAAGACAAAGAGTAAATTTTATGCGAACCCGTTATTTCGATACACTGTTACTATATCTGACCGACCAGGCAACGCCTCGAAACGCGAGTACCTACTGGGCTGTTTTGAAAAAACGCCTTATTGAAGAAGGATTTCAGTTGCTTACAAATTGTAAGCAACTGAAATTGAAAGCTGCAGATGGAAAACGTTACAATACGGATGTGGCAAATACAGAAGAACTTTTGCGCATTATACAGTAGGTATTTTTTGTTGACACACATACGGCAGAAATATTGGCCCAACAGCACTATGAGGATCAGGTAGCGGAAGCGGTCCGACAGGTTAAAGAGCGCTGGGGTGACAGCCAAACCCGGTTAGCGGAGACAGTGCCGACGGAACTGGGGCAGGAACCGATCCGGCACTGGAAGGATGTTGTGGAGGCTGTGTCCGAGGAGATGATTAAAAATTGCCGGTTTTGAGGTCTGACTAATCTAGATGAGTTCATCTCAAAACCGCCGAATTTTCAAACTGAAGGCTGTTTATAACGGTGCAGACCTCGAAAATATGATTCTAAGACTATTGGCGTTACTAATGATTGGCCCAGATTATCCCATTGCTTTAAAGCTCCTACTAATACGGCCACGATTCAAATAGACTTGCGCTTTCTCGGAGCCGGAACAGTAAAAATAAGCTAAAGACTTAAGTAAGCTTGCGCCCCCAAAAGTCAATGTTGGGATATATTGCAATTTAATATGTAAAAGGAAAAGCCTTCTTGCTAGCGAAATGTAGTATGAAAGGAGCAAGATAGTTTTGCTTACACAACGCATTAAGTTATCAGGGTTAATCCTTTTACTATTGTTGCTGATAGTAGGTTGTTTACCTACAAAAAGTAATCAAGTTGATAGTAGTACCCGCATTGGACGACAGTGAGACCAGTTAATCTACCAGCTACACAGGCTATTATTAAAGTGGATAATGACATTTTGCGTGCACCAATAATTACTTTTCCTGATAAGAATGCCGAACTTCCGTTGGCTGATCTAACTTTAAAGTGGCAGTTTGAATGGAACGATGTTCGTGGAAGGCCTTACATGGAATTGGAAATAGAAGACTCAGAAGGCCAACGTGTAATCCTAGAGTCTTGGGTTAACAATGAGGAAAAAAATTATTCCTACACTATACCAAAATCACGTTTAGTTTCAGGAGAGGCCTACAAGATTAGATTGATGTTAACATTTGACGGTGTAAGTCAAACTACTCGAAGTAGCTTTAAAATAAAGTGACTATGCCTCAGGTAAACAGTGGTTGACAATAAGGTATATTGTTAGTCTAACGGAGAATCAGCCGAAACCTTTGAGCTTCCATGGTATCGCAATGAAACGGGTGTCGTGTTGTAGGGGGAAATATATTGAGCCAGACGTTTTATTTAATGTAAAACGGTCTGCATTTGTATAAGTGTTCGTTGGGTCTACAAAGTAATTCTTTTTAGTCATGTTCACAATCATCTTTTTACTAATTTCAAATAACCCCAAGTAGCCAAAGGAAACCAAAGAACAAATGGTATTATTGAGTCTATTATTCCATGTGAAAGTTTTAAAACGCCAAGTTTCGTAATCATTTGGCAAAACATCATGCTATAAAACACGCCAGAAATAGTGTAGAGATAAATATAAGATCGTTTGTTCGGCAAGAAGTAGAAATATATTATAAAGAAGATAGCCCAACTAATCGGTGCCAGAAAATGAATACCTATTAGTCCAAAAGGCTCATAATTAATATACCTAAATGATCCGGTAATATTTGCTTATACTAACAAGTACAACATCAAATATTGCCCCAAAAATAATTCCGTAAATCGATAATCTGCGAATTTCAGCTTTAGGTACTACTGCAACGAGAATTGTAGCAAAAATCAACGTGTAAAAGAAAGGAATAAATTTTATTGCCATCTTGTATCTCCTAACAATTTAATAATTATAGTATTCCTTTCTAATCACTATTATATTTATGCTTAAAAGGCCTCATTTCAACTCTCCAGGAAATAAGCGGATACTTATAATTCAATTGGAAACAATAGCTCCGAAGGTGTATTCACAATGATATCGTGTAAATCGTTCCTAACTTTTGGCATGGCTGCGATCCCCATCGCGATCGCTATGTACACAGCCACGGAGGATAATGACATCCCATTTCAATAAGTTACATAATGAGCAGATCCGTCCTCCCGGTTCACGGATTCCGATAAGGTAGATGCAGAGAATTTAGCGTATAGATAAGAGCCTTTTAAAGATGGCGGCCACGCAGCCGCCGTTTAGTGATTGATATATATACTTGTGAGATGACTGCTGGCGTGAATCTGTCAGGAAAAGGAAAGCGAGTGGATAATTGGTATTTTAATATTCTGGATACGTATTATCTGACAGATGGTTTTCACAACAAAGATAAGACAGATTAGTTAGAGCTAATTATATCTACACAAGCGCTTGTGTTATAAATACCGACATTGATAAAATCGCCGACCACAACCATGTTGAATATCTGTGGAAAAGTAGTTTGGCCTTGATATGACACCTTCTGAAAAGCTGATACACAAGTTACAGACTAAATCCTGAATTTTCGTTATCGATTGAGAATAGTGGATACAAGATGATGTAACATTTTAGAATTATCTTTTGTAACAATAATTAATTCTTGAAATAGAATGATATGAAGGGTGGCGTTTTTCGAAAAGGAGATGTTCAATTATGCCTTTTATCCCAAGATATTCAATAACAACTAATGGTGCACTAACTTTTACCGGAAATACACTGGGTTTAAGTCAATTAATAAATGTTAATCAAGCTGGAACCCAAGGTAGCATCGGCGCATTTATTTCGCTTTCAGGATCACAGGTCCCAACTTTCCCCATTGGGACAACCTTAAACTATCTGGATAACAGTTCCCAGGCCATATTAACTATTCCCCCTGGCAGTACAATCCTTTATGCCGAACTCATTTGGGGTGGTAATTACCTTACACGCGATCAAAATATCAGTGGGCTACTCAACGACTCCATTACATTTACCACCCCGCTGGGAAACAATACTATTATTCCCGACCCGGCTACAGCAAATCAGCCAACAACGGTTGTAAGTGTTAATACATTAGGCTTCTATATGCGTTCTGCCGAGGTAACCAGTCTCGTCCAAGCGGCAGGCAGCGGGACATATTCTGCTGGAAGTATTCCTGGACTTGTTGACCCATCAGTTGTATCAGGTAATGACACGAACCATGCCGGCTGGACTTTGGCAGTAGTTTATGGAAATCCAAGTCTGCCTGCTCGCGATTTAGTTCTTTTTGTAGGTGCTGAAATAATTCGATTAGGTACTAGCACGGATATCTCCTTAAGCGGATTCGAGACACCAGTTGCTGGCACGGTCAATGGACGAATTCTTTTAAGCGCTCAGGAAGGGGATGCGAATAATGGTGGAGACCAAGCGCTTTTTGGACCGACAGTTGGCACTTTAGGAATACTTTCGGGACCTAACAACCCGGCAACTAACTTTTTTGGTTCTCAGATCAATAATGATTCCGGTAATCTTGATACAACTGGAACGTTCGGGACTAGAAACCAAAATCCGTTTACCTTGACAAATACTGTCGCAGGCCGACAGGGCTGGGATATAACAAACGTTGATGCTTCCCCCTTCCTGACAAACGCGCAAACTGACGCAGTGTTACGACTTAGTTCTACCTCGGATCTCTACATGCCAAACACAATAGGTATTCAGATCGATGTCAACGCTCCAAACTTGCAGCCCGTCAAAAGTGTGGATAAAGCCTTTGCGGCGGTAGGAGATACTTTGACCTATACTGTCGTCATTCCCAACAATGGCCAAGCGGATGCAACCAACGTTATATTTACGGATACCGAACCCCCGGACACTACCTTTGTCCCCGGCAGTTTTACGCTGAATGGCGCGCCTGTATTAGGTGCCGATCCCAATGTGGGGGTAAATATCGGGACCATTCCGGCCGGCGGTTCAGCAACGGTTACCTTCCAGGTGCTAATCGAGGCTTTGCCTACCCCTAACCCGATCGTCAATCAGGCAGCCATGAACTACGAGTATCAAAGCAGCGTCGGAGGACCGATTCTGAGCGGTTCGGCAATCAGCAACCAAGTGACAACGCAGGTTAATGTAGCTGAGCTGACGATGGTCAAAAGTGTAGATCAGGCGTTTGCTACGCTTGGAGATACCCTCACCTACACTACGGTGATTACTAATACAGGCGATGTATTGGCCAGTAACATTTTCTTTGAAGATATCCCTCCGGCAGGGTCTCTGTTTGTGCCAAACAGTGTTACGGTAAACGCTGTCGCTCAACCCGGGGTCGATCCCAGTGTTGGTTTTAATATCGGCGATCTTGCGGCAGGAGCAACAGTCACCGTAACGTTCCAGGTCATTGTTAATTCACTCCCTGTACCCGCCCAATTAATCAATACAGCAACGGCGACCTTCCAGTACCAGATTGACCCAGGACAGCCTCCTGTGACGGAAACAGCAAGCAGCAATCCCGTCTCGACTCAAGTAAATGTGGCTTCGGTCAGTGTGGTCAAGAGCGTCGATCAGGCTACGGCTATCACGGGAGATATCCTCACTTATACGACTGTGATCACTAATAACGGCAATATCCCCTTGTTAAATGTCATCTTCACTGACACCCCGCCGACAGGCTCAAGCTTTGTTCCCGGCAGCGTAACTCTTAACGGGCTTCCGCAACCCTTGGCAGATCCCAGTCCCCCCGGATTTTCAATCGGAGATATTGCCGCCGGAGCAATGGCCACGGTAACCTTTCAGGCTCTCGTAACCGTCGTACCTGTGCCGCCGACACTTCCGGAGTTGATTAATACTTCAACCATTGATTACCAATATCAGATTGATCCGAATTTACCGCCGTTAAATGGTACGATGACCAGCAATCCAGTCATAACCGAGGTCATTTTAGGAGAGCTGGGGGTTGTCAAAAGCGTGGATCAGGCCTTTGCCACGGTAGGGGATACTCTGACCTATACCTCAGTGATCACCAATCAAGGGAATGTCGAGGCCAGTAATATATTTTTCCTAGATGCGCCTCCGGTGGGCACCGCCTTTATCCCGGGAAGCGTCACGATCAATGGAGTGCCTCAGGCAGGACTAGATCCTGCGGCTGGGTTTAGTATCCCGGCCAGTCCTCCCAATGATGTCCTTGCACCGGGCGGAGTAGTGACGGTAGCCTTTCAGGTGACAATATCCGTCCTGCCGGTCCCGCCGCTGTTAACCAATCAATCGTTAGTAAACTACCAGTTCGGGGTGTCGCCAATTATCGTCACCGCCCCAAGCAATCCGGTCACAACTCAAGTGAATGTAGCCCTCATCAATGTGGTCAAGAGCGTCGATCAGGCTACGGCCATCACAGGGGACATCCTGACGTATACGACCGTGATTACCAATGACGGCAACATCCCCTTGCTGAACGTCATCTTCACGGACACTCCGCCGACAGGCACGAGCTTTGTCCCCGGCAGTGTCACGGTTAACGGCGTCTCCCAGCCTCTAGCAAACCCGACCCCTCCGGGATTCTCAATCGGAGATATTGCTGTGGGAGCAACAGTCACCGTAACCTTTCAGGTTACAGTAACTGTAGTACCTGTGCCACCGGCACTTCCGGTGTTAACGAATACGTCAACCATCGATTATCAGTATCAGATCGATCCGAACTTACCGCCGTTAAATGGCACAATGACCAGTAATCCTGTGGTAACCGAAGTCATCCTGGGAGAGCTTGGGGTCGACAAAAGTGTGGATCAGGTGTTTGCCACCGTAGGAGATACTCTGACCTATACCTCAGTGATCACTAATCAGGGCAATGTTGAGGCCAATAATATATTTTTTTTGGATGTACCTCCGGCAGGTACCGCCTTTGTCCCCGGAAGCGTCACGATCAATGGAGTACCGCAAGCAGGACTAGATCCTGCGGCTGGGTTTAGTATCCCGGCGGGTCCTCCCAATGACGTCCTTCCTCCCGGGGGAGAGGTGACCGTAACCTTCCAAGTGACGATATCTGCACTTCCGGTTCCGCCGCAGATAACGAATAACTCCTTGGTAGAGTACCAATTCGGGGAGCCGCCGGTAATCGTCACGGCGGTAAGCAATCCGGTCACAACCCAAGTAAATGCAGCCCTGGTCAACGTGGTCAAGAGCGTGGATAAGGTCACAGCCATCACCGGAGAAATCCTGACTTATACGACCGTGATCAACAATACCGGCAACGTCCCCTTGTTAAATATCATCTTCACGGATACCCCTCCGGTGGGCACGAACTTTGTTTCCGGCAGTGTAACCGTTAATGGTGTCTCACAGCCCTTGGTCAGCCCCATTCCTCCGGGATTTTCAATCGGAGATATTCCTGCGGGAGCAACAGCGACGGTAACGTTTCAGGTTCTTGTAACCGTTGTACCCGTGCCACCGGCAATTCCTGTGTTAACCAATACGTCAACCATCGACTATCAGTATCAGATCGATCCGAACTTACCGCCGTTAAATGGCACACTGACCAGCAATCCCGTGGTCACCGAAGTCCTTCTGGGGGAGCTTACAGTGGTCAAAAGCGTCGATCAGGCCTTTGCCACGGTAGGGGATACCTTGACCTATACCTCAGTGATCACCAATCAGGGGAATGTGGAAGCCGGTAATATCTTCTTTCTCGATGTCGTTCCGGTGGGCACTGCTTTTATCCCGGGAAGCGTTACAATTAATGGAGTACCCCAAGCAGGACTAGATCCCACGCTAGGCTTTAGTATCCCGGCCGCTCCTCCCAATGATGTTCTTCCTCCCGGCGGAGTGGTGACGGTAGCCTTTCAGGTCACGATATCTGCCCTGCCGGTGCCGCCCCTGTTAACCAATGATTCCATAGTAAATTATCAGTTCGGTGTGTCGCCCATTATCGTTACAGCGCTAAGCAATCCGGTCACAACCCAAGTGAATACAGCCTCTGTCACTGTGGTCAAGAGCGTGGATCAGGCCACGGCCATCACTGGAGATATCCTGACCTATACAACGGTAATCAGCAATACCGGCAATATTCCTCTGCTGAATGTGATTTTCACGGATACCCCGCCGGTGGGCACCAGCTTTGTTTCCGGCAGCGTAACCGTTAACGGTATCCCGCAACTCTTGGCGAACCCGATTCCTCCGGGATTCATAATAGGCAATATTCCCGCAGGAGCAACAGCCACAGTAACCTTTCAAGTCACGGTAACCGTTGTACCAACCCCGCCGGTATTTCCTGTGTTAACGAATACGTCAACCATCGATTACCAGTATCAGATTGATCCGAATTTACCGCCGCTAAACGGCACAAATACCAGCAATCCGGTTGTAACACTTGTTACAGAGGGTATCGTTGGGGAGCTTGAGGTCGTCAAAAGCGTGGATCAGGCCTTTGCCACAGTGGGAGATACCCTGACCTATACCTCAGTGATCACCAATCAGGGGAATGTCGAGGCCGGCAATATATTTTTCATAGATGTTCCACCAGTGGGCACTGCCTTTAGCCTGGGAACTGTCACAATCAATGGAGTGCCTCAAGCGGGACTAAATCCTACGGTAGGATTTAGTATTCCGGCGGCTCCTCCCAACGATGTCCTTCCTCCCGGAGGCGTGGTGACCGTAGCCTTTCAGGTGACGATAGCCGCCCTGCCGGTTCCTCCGCAAATTACGAATAATTCCTTGGTTGAGTATCAGTTCGGCGATCCGCCGGTTATCGTCACAGCGGAAAGCAATCCGGTCACGACTCAAGTGAATGTCGAGCAGGTCAACGTGATCAAGAGTGTGGATAAAGCTACGGCTATCACAGGTGATATCCTGACGTATACAACCGTGATCAGCAATACCGGCAACATCCCTTTGTTGAATGTCATCTTCACGGACACTCCACCGGCGGGCACCAGCTTTGTCCCCGGCAGTGTCACAGTTAACGGTGTCTCCCAGCCCTTGGCCAATCCAATTCCTCCGGGATTTTCGATCGGAGATATTGCCGTCGGAGCAACAGCCACGGTAACCTTCCAAGTTCTCGTAACCGTTGTATCGGTGCCGCCGGCACTTCCCGTCTTAAGCAATACGTCAACCATCGACTATCAGTATCAAATCGATCCGAATTTGCCGCCGTTAAATGGCACAGCCACCAGCAATCCCGCCGTAACAGAGGTTATCGCAGGGGAACTGGGGGTCGTCAAAAGCGTGGATCAGGCGTTTGCCACGGTAGGAGATACTTTGACTTATAGCGTGGTCATCACCAATCAGGGGAATGTCGAGGCCAGTAATATATTCTTCCTGGATGTCCCTTCGACAGGCGCTGTCTTTAGCCCGGGAACGGTCACAATTAATGGAGTGCCGCAAGCAGGACTAAATCCTACGCTAGGCTTTAGTATCCCGGCCGCTCCTCCCAATGATGTCCTTCCCCCCGGAGGCGTGGTGACCGTAACCTTTCAGGTGACGATAGCCGCACTCCCGGTTCCTCCGCAGATCAGGAATAATGCCTTGGTAGAGTACCAGTTTGGTGAGCCGCCGGTTATTGTCACAGCGGCAAGCAACACAGTCACAACCCAGGTCAATGCGGCCTCGGTCGACGTGGTCAAGAGTGTCGATAGGCTCACAGCCATTACCGGAGACATCCTGACTTATACCACTGTAATTACCAATACCGGCAACATCCCCTTGTTGAATGTCATCTTCACGGATACCCCGCCGGTTGGCACCAGCTTTGTCCCAGGCAGTGTTACGGTTAACGGTGTCTCACAGCCCTTGGTGAACCCGATTCCTCCGGGGTTCTCAATCGGAGATATTCCCATTGGAGGGGCTGTCACGGTAATTTTTCAAGTCACAGTAACCGTTATGCCCGTCCCGCCGGTACTTCCGGTGTTAACGAATACGGCAATCATCGACTATCAGTACCAGATTGATCCGAATTTACCGCCGTTAAATGGCACAATGACCAGTAATCCAGTCTCAACCAGAGTTATCCTAGGTGAACTGGGGATTGTCAAAAGCGTGGATCAGGCGTTTGCCACGGTAGGAGATACCCTGACCTATACCACAGTGATCACCAATCAGGGGAATGTCGAGGCCAGTAATATATTTTTCCTGGATGCACCTCCGGTGGGCACTGCCTTTATCCCGGGAACCGTCACGATCAATGGAGTGCCCCAAGCGGGACTAAATCCTACGCTAGGCTTTAGTATTCCGGCGAATCCCCCCAATGATGTCCTTGCGCCAGGAGGCGTGGTGACCGTAACCTTTCAGGCGACGATATCGTCACTCCCGGTTCCCCCGCAGATCACCAATAATGCCTTGGTAAACTACCAGTTCGGTACGCCGCCGGTTATTGTTTCAGCGGCAAGCAACCCGGTCACAACCCAGGTAAATGTTGCCCAAGTCAACGTGGTCAAGAGCGTGGATAAGGCTACGGCTATCACAGGAGATCTTCTGACTTATACAACGGTGATCAGCAATACCGGCAACGTCCCCTTGTTAAATGTCATCTTCACAGACACCCCGCCGGCCGGCACCAGCTTTGTCCCCGGCAGCGTCACCGTTAATGGTGTTCCACAACTCCCGGCAAACCCCATTCCTCCGGGATTCATAATAGGCAATATTCCCGCAGGGGCAACAGCTACGGTAACCTTTCAGGTCACGGTAACCGTAGTACCGGTGCCGCCGGTACTTCCCGTGTTAAGCAATACGTCAACCATCGACTACCAATATCAGATTGATCCGAATTTACCGCCGTTAAATGGCACAGTCACCAGCAATCCCGCCGTAACCGAGGTTATCGCAGGGGAACTGGGGATCGTCAAAAGCGTGGATCAGGCGTTTGCCACGCTAGGAGATACCCTGACCTATACCATAGTTATTACTAATCAGGGCAATGTTGAAGCCAGTAATATATTCTTCTTGGATGTCCCTTCGGCAGGCGCTGTCTTTATTCCGGGAACGGTCACGATCAATGGAGTACCTCAGGCAGGACTAAATCCCACGGTAGGATTTAGTATCCCAGCCAGTCCTCCCAATGATGTCCTTGCTCCCGGCGGAGTGGTGACGGTAACCTTTCAGGTGACGATATCTGCACTTCCGGTACCGCCGCAGATCAGGAATAATGCCTTGATAGACTATCAGTTCGGTGAGCCGCCGGTTATCGTTTCGGCGGTAAGCAACACGGTCACAACTCAGGTGAATGCAGCCTCGGTCAATGTGGTCAAGAGCGTCGATAAGCTTACGGCCATTACCGGAGATATCCTGACTTATACAACCGTAATTACTAATACCGGCAACATCCCCTTGTCGAATGTGATCTTTACGGACACCCCGCCGGTCGGCACAAGCTTTGTCCCGGGCAGTGTCACAGTTAACGGCATCTCACGGCCCTTGGCCAACCCAATTCCTCCGGGATTCTCAATCGGAGATATTGCCGCCGGAGCAATGGCCACGGTAACCTTTCAGGTCACGGTAACCGTAGTACCGGTGCCACCGGCACTTCCGGTGTTAACAAATACGTCAACCATCGACTACCAATATCAGATTGATCCGAATTTGCCGCCGTTAAATGGCACAGCAACCGGCAATCCAGTTACCACCGAGGTCCTGTTAGGAGAGCTGGGGGTTGTCAAAAGCGTGGATAAGGCGGTTGCAATTGTAGGAGATACCCTGACCTATACCTCCGTGGTTACTAATCAGGGGAATGCAGAGGCCAATAATGTATTTTTCCGGGATGCACCTCCGGTAGGCACTGTCTTTAGCCCGGGAACGGTCACAATCAATGGAGTACCTCAGCCAGGACTAAATCCTACGGTAGGATTTAGTATCCCAGCCAGTCCTCCCAATGATGTGATTCCTCCCGGCGGAGTGGTGACCGTAACCTTTCAGGTGACGATAGGCACACTTTCGGTCCCCGCGCAGATCACGAATAATTCCTCGGTTAACTATCGGTTCGGTGAGCCGCCGATTATCGTCACAGCGTCAAGTAATCTGGTCACAACCCTAGTGAATCCGGGGGAGCTGACCATAGTAGAAAGCGTGGATAAGGCGTTTGCCATAGTAGGGGATATTCTGACCTATACTGCAGTCATCACTAATCAGGGAGTTATATTGGCACGCAGCGTATTTTTCCGAGACGTACCCCCGGCAGGGACTGTCTTTATCCCAGGGACGGTAACCATCAATGGAGCCCCCCAACCCGCACTCAATCCCACAGCAGGATTTAGCATTCCTGGGGGGCCTCCCAATGATGAGATCCCTCCCGGCGGAGTGGTGACGGTGATGTTCCAGGTGAGGTTAGCAGTACTTCCGGATCCTCCGCAGTTAATTAATCAAGCAACGGTCAACTTCCGAATTGGTGATTCACCTGTTGTCATTTCAGCTGATAGCAATCTTGTGACAACTCAGGTTATCATTGGGGAACTTGAGGTAGCAAAAAGCGTGGATAAGGCTTCTGCAACGCTAGGAGATATCCTGACCTATACCATGGTTGTAACGAATACAAGAAATGTTACCAGCAATGATGTGTTCTTAACAGATGCGCCGCCGGCAGGTACTGACTTTGTTCCCGGAAGTGTGACCATTGGCGGCTTAGTACAGCCTAGCCTGAATCCAGCTATTGGCTTTAACTTAGGCAGCATTTTGCCTGGCAGTTCTGTGATAGTAAGTTTTGAAGTACAGATTGCTTCAGGATTAGCACCCTTCAGCATCATTAATCAGGCTCAGGTTACCTTCAATTATCGGATAGATCCCAGCGGGCCTCCCGTTCAAGGTAGTGCGACAAGCAATCCTGTTCAAACAAACGTTAATGAAATTATGGAGTCAGTTTGTATCGTTGCTCAGAAAGTATACTTCTCGTGTCAACAACGGGAATGTTTCCCGACCTTTACGGTTGAGCTACCTACCACAGGAGGTTCATTCACCTTCGTGAGTATAGAGTTCGGAAATGGAGTTATCGTCGGCAGTCCTATCTTCACCCCGATTCCTTCCCGTCCCAATTTCTCAAGGGCCCAATTTACAGTACGAATTCCTTATGTGTTGGTATTGAAAAACGCCCTTAATGAATCCGTCCAATTAAGTGGAGACTTGCCAGACATTCAGAAGGATATAGTAGTTTACCTTCCGCCAAGCCGCTCAGAGCTAGAATTAAGTTTACTTGTTGAAACACGAACTCAGCTCCTGACGAATCCAACCTTCTCAGATGCTAGTGTCGAACTTGCGATCGGTAGTTTTATCATCACCAAAATAACTGGGATAGTGCAACTCCTCATACCGGCGTTTGGATTCTGCCCTGAACCGTCCCCATGTGATGAGTTTGTGCCTGATGATCAAAATTCATGTCTGATTTTTACGGATCCCACTCTCACACCGTTTCCAAATAATTTCTTCCCACCTCAATTGGACACAACTTCTTGTATGATATAGCGTTATGCTCTCCCAAAAAGGCCCAACTTCGCATGTCGAGCGAAATTGGGCCTTTGAAAAAATTGTATTCTGAAATTGGTATAAAAGGAAGTCATTCTTGATGATCTCCACGCACGAAATAAAGCAAAACAATTTGATTTAGACATCATAGGTACTCTTGGCATACTGAGAATCGCTTATAAAAAGGGTATAATCAAAGATTTTAAATCCGATATAACAGAGCTAATGAACGTCGATTTTAGAATATCGCCTACGCTGCTACAAAGAATACTTGATGATTTAAATTGAGCCGGAACTGCGAATTTATTTTTTTACTCTCCTGTCTGTGCAGGTGGGCTGATGGGCAATGTACAGCACTAAATAAAACTTTGGTAATAACGACGACTATTCTATCAATAGTAAAAGAAGATCGCTTTATGTATAGCTGACCATCTGCAATTATCGGAAATGTTGCGGAAGGTCATTTATTTTTTATGAAAGACTTGACACAGGCTAATGAGAAATACAAGGGCGACACAATGCTTCAAAAGACCTTTACCAAGGATTTTATGACGCCTTTATTCTGATTTCCCGCACGGATGGGTCGCGGGAAAAAAAGTCGTTCCAGAACGGCAGACCTATGATATACTAATAATTGACAAAAAATGATAAATAATTTTGAGATTAAGCTTAATGAGCAGATAACATAAAACAGCGGGGAGTAAATATGGGTATAAATATAAATAAGCTGTCCTATAATGGAACAAAATAAAAACTGTTATGATGATGTTAAAAATTGGGCTAAAACTCATAAGATTCGTGTCGGAGATGATTATGTCATCATAGCAAGATATAATCATACAACACAAAATCTGAGTAACCGTCTGTCCATTGATGAAGTCAAAGAAGTGATTAACGATATTATTATGAATGATACAAGATATTTGGAGCAAATGGAAAGAGAGGCGGAGGAGAAAAAGAATATAACAGCAAACGATTTTGTTTGTAGCGTTTGTCATTCATCCATTTTCATAGCAGACAATGGAAATGTATATCCATGTGCTGGCTGGCAGGATTATAATATCGGTAATGTAAAAGAAACTTCTCTCAAAGATATTTGGAATAATTCTAAAAAATACAATATCTAAGAGGCTTGCGAAGAAAAGATTTTCCTAAATGTATTCAATGTCCTGCTAAAGAGTTTTGTACCATGTGTATGGTTAGAAATGCAAATGAAGACCCTCTGGGAAATCCGTTAGCAGTTAATGAGTATTTTTGTAATATCGCAAAACTTAATAGAAAAATGATGGTTGAATGGAAAGAAAGCTTATAAATTCTTAGAAACAAAGTTATTCATGCAATTTAGGTAAATTATCGGAGGTTTATAAATGAACAAAATGATTAAGATTAGGAATGAAGAAGAAACAGATTATGAGAGAGTAGAAGAAATCACAAGGAAAGCTTTTTGGAATTTATATATTCCGGGGTGCAATGAACACTATTTAGTTCATGTTATGCGACCCCACAAAGACTTTCTGCCGGAGTTGGATCTGGTGATTGAAGTTGATAATCAGGTCATCGGGAATATCATGTATACGAAAACAAAACTAATTGATGAGTCTGGGGAAGAAAAAGACATCCTTACTTTCGGTCCAGTTTGCATTTTGCCAGAATATCAGAGAAAGGGATATGGAAAAAAACTAATGGAGTATTCCTTTGAACAGGCGGCCGCACTTGATTATGATGTGATTGTAATATTTGGAAATCCGAATAATTATGTAAGCTGCGGTTTTAAGAGTTGCAAAAAGTACAATGTCTGTCTTGAAAATGGGACATATCCGGCGGCAATGATGGTAAAAGAACTCAAACCAGATGTCTTGGACGGAAGAAAATGGGTTTACTATCAAAGTCCTGTATTTGAGATAGATGAACAAGAAGCTGGGCGCTTTGACGAGGGTTTGGAAAGCCTGGAGAAAAAATACCAGCCAAGTCAGGAAGAATTTTATATTCACAGCCATTCTATTATAATGAGTTTCCTTTAGTGGTATAAGGATAAGCTACAACTTCCAATTTGTCAGTGAATTGATGAGTATAGAGGTGTTTGATGGCTAAACATGAATTCGGAATCTTTGAAACAGAGCCGGAGCCAGGCAAAAGGTATGATGAATATAGTCCCGAAAAATATGACTGCATTGCAATACATGACGATTACATTGAACCCTTGCTCGGGGAATTAAATGTACTGGAAACATATATTCACACTATTTCCTGCTTGGGCAACGGACTCGTATATTACGGCATAACATTAATACCACCATCATCACTGCCCGAATTTAAAAAGATAATTGATTCAACCGGCATGAAAGAACTGCAAGTCCTTTCTGAAAAGATAGACGAAGCAATGCA
>LOEW01000044.1 GCA_001516045.1 Desulfosporosinus sp. BRH_c37 | reverse complement strand
CCTGTCTTACGGATGCTTTCTCCACAGCAATTCTCTTTGGTACCCAGTATCCCGAAATCTACCCCAGCTTTATTGAGGATATTGACTGTGGCAACAGCTACTTTCTTTAATCTTGCGTCATAGCTGAGGTAGCAGCCAGGAAAATATAAGACTTCCATCCCTTCAGTGAATGGTTTTACAGAGAGTCCCTTTGCCCAGTCTGCTCTCTTGCTTCTTTCTTCACCGAAGGGGTTACCATCTGAAGCAAGGCCTGAGCTTGCGGCGCGGACAGGCTTAATAGCTTCCGGAAAAACACCATATCCCGTGGCAAACCTGCGTAAGGCTATCATATTTACTATCTGCTTTACGTCCCGGGGGCATTGCTGTTGGCACTTTCCACAGGTAGTACAACGCCAGATCTCTTCATTTTCTATCTCAGTCAAACCGAAGGTTGCCTCTCGGATTAACTTACGCATACTAAAAGTTCTAACCCTATTCCAGGGACAGACAGTGTCACATTTTCCGCATTGATAGCAGTATTTTAGGGGCACTGCACCGTTCTCTTTTATTTCATCAAATGCCTCTTTGAAGGGGGCTACAGTCTCCACAATCTTTAATCCTCTCCTTTCCCATTAAAGTTTTAGTCCTTCTGAGACATTCGGACCACTGTATCCACTAGCTTCTGTAAGCCAAATTTGTCTACTAATGATTCCAAGCTTGTCTCCATATTTCCTAGCTTGGCTTCATCTTCTTCAACTTCCTCTTCCCTTTCTTCGTAAATCAAAACATCATTATAGCACCACTGAACACAAAGTGGCTTTTCTCCTGGCCCCTGGTCTTCACACATATCGCATCTTAGCGGAAGACCGGAATCGGGCTCTTTGAATCTGTCCCTGGCCGGGCAGGAAGCCCTACAGAAGGTGCACTCTGAGTATTCCTTGCCGTCAATTATATATGATTCTCTGCCCATACATTCGGATGGAGTATACTCACCAGCGAATACCGGGACCCAAATGTTTCTCATTTGGTCACGAATCACCTGAATACGAGACCTTGCCGGATTAACGCTGTTGTATTTTGGTGTAGCGTGATAGGAGGAGCAAATTATCTCACAAGACCGGCAGCCATTGCACTTATCTGCATCAACTTTGATTGACTTGATCATCTTCTTAATCTTGGCCATCTTTTAATATCCCTCTCCTTTCTAAGTCTTCTGCGACATAACCTAAATCTAATTCCAGTAATCTTTCTTTAGTAGGAATACCGTCCATGTTCCAACCCTTATATTTGTAATACGTACTTAAGAGTTGTTCTTCGAGCTCAGGGAATCTTCTTTTCCAGTGGTCTTCAGGCGGCTTTTCATCAGTTCTCCTCAGGCCTCTTACTACATTAAATGCTCTGTGTAAATTCCGACTCCTATTGACGATTTTCTTTAGTCCTTCTCGATCTATATCCAACCCGGTCGCTGCAGCGACTAAAAGATGATAATTGTGTACATGGTACGGAGGCTTCAGGCAAAATGATCCCATACCACAACATAAGCCAAGAGCATCATCAATGTTGTGAATCATCTCCATCCAATCCACAAGTTCACTGGCTATATCAGGAGTCGGGTAATATGGTATACCCATTTCTCCCCGTGGTTCCCAGTTCAGCAAATATTGCTTAAAATGTTCCTCTGGAAGCTGGGGCCAATCCTTAACAAAATCTTCTCTCTGCTCCATCGTTGGGAAAGCCCCTTGGGGCCAATTTCCTTCAATCTGAGTAATACTGATCTTCTCGTTGGTAGAATACATAAGGTAATAAATGGGATCCATCGTTCCTAGCTTGAGAGGGAGCTGTTCATGTTTCTTAATGGTATTGTGATCATAGGCCTCTGCGCCATTGCCAATCTTGCGAGCCGCATAATAAATGCCATCAGCCAGAATATCTCCGATTCCCTCCCGATGGGCTACTCTGTCCAGTAACCAGAAAAATCTTCCCTCTTTATCAGTCGGACATCCTTCAAAATCCTTGTCAGTCAAAATGCCGGCTTCATAAAGTTCAACACCGAAAGCCAATATTTGCGGGGTTGAGAATCCGTCCACGCCATACTGCGTAGCACGCTGCGCAATTCTAAAGTTAAAATCCAAGTCATCTACATAGGCTGCCAACGAATAAGTCAGTTTTGTGAAGCATTTCATCTTATATCTTGGGACATCCTTGTGGCCAATTAATGCTCCACAATGTTGCGGACAGTTAAAGCAACTTATTAAGCGTTTGATCGCCGCTAATTGAGTAGACGCCCATGACTTACTAATCTCATCAGTCCAGAAGCCTCTTCTCCGTGTGCGGGCATTTCCCCACATAAAATTCTCGGTGTGCCACTTCTCATCAGTGTGTACCATCTCTGCCGGCGACCCAATCCCGGATAAAATGGTCATTACTCCTTTAAGGGGATTGGCATTGCGGAATTTTATATATTCCCCAATTTTATTCACTTGCTCTATAAATTCAGCTCCACGGGCAAGATAGAGATCCTTCGTTCCACGAACAATTATGGCCTTGATATTTTTGTCTCCCATAACGGCACCGCCACCGAGTCGGCTGGCACTTGATCTGCCCTGCTCAATGGAAGCCGTGATGACCCGATTTTCACCAGCTAGGCCAATCGCGGCCACTGCAGCGTTCGGTTCATTCACTTCTTTTTTTAAGATTTCTCGTGTATCCACAGCACCTTTGCCCTTCAAATGAGAGGCATCACGTATTTCTACTCTGTCGTTGTGAATCCATATATAAACCAGCTTGGGGGACTTGTTGCGAAAAATAACTCTGTCATAACCAGCATACTTTAGTTCCGCCGCCCAAAAGCCTCCCATCATCGGATAGGCCAGTAAATCTGACTGAGGAGAAAGTGTCGTGACACAAGTACGATTAAAGCTAAATGCAGGTGTGCCGCATAAAAGACCAGCGCTAAATATCAGTAGATTCTCAGGATCATATGGTTTAGTTTCAGGGGGAACCCTATCCCAGAATAACTTGACGTTGTAACCTAGACCTCCAAGATGAAGTTCGGTTAATTTCGGGTCAGTTTCCACCCTCTCAATATTTCCGGTCGCTAAATCAATTTCTAAGTTATATCCTGTCTCTGCGTACCTCATTTTTCATCCCCTCTTTGGTATGTTTTTTACTATAATCATTCTTCAACTAAAAAAAATTAGCTTCTTATTATCCTCTCTATCCCTCCAGTTTCTTTAGAATTAAATATATTGTATAATTTCTATGCAATTTCAATGCCATAGACAAGGTTTTAGACCTCATCTTTGCCCATATGTTAAATTGACATGCTTAATTGTCGTAAATTGTTGCTCAACGGTAAAACGCTAAATATATTAAACAATGTTTATTGAATTAGTAGTTTTTTAAAAAATAAACACTACTGCAATATTGAAGTGGTATTTATTTGTTATTTTGCAATAATCACCGATAAAGACTAATAAAGACTGATATATACTAATAAAGACTAATAAACAAGAGGTTCCTATTAAGTCAATGTTGCATTGGCATAATGCAACATTGACTTAATAGGAACCTTATTATGTCTAACTCAAATACCCCCGCAAGATTGGAGCGTATTTGAGTTAAGGTGATTAGTGATTAGCTTACTATAAACAAAGTATAACTTAATAAAGAGATACCATCAACTTTCGGTTTCAGTATCTTCATGACTCAAATTTATCAGATAGTTTCAGGTCTGTTTGGCGAAAACGGGCCATTTTTCGAACGATCGTTGATTGATTAACTCCTAAAGCCGCCGCAGCCTTATAAGTACTCCCATATCTCTCCAATGCTTTAACAATAAGCTGTCGTTCAACTTCATTAACTGCCTCTTTCAAAGGCATTAAAGAGTTAACTGTAACCCCTCCAGTTTCATTAGGGGTACGTTTAATTTCTTGGAGGTTAAACGACCCCGCTGGTCTTTCCAAAGATTTCGCACACATATTATTTATACCCCTCCAGTTTGTTTAAGTTTAATTATGTTTAACTAAGTTTTTATGCAATTGCCGTGCCATTATTGAAACTAAATTTTTGCTCATTATCCAAATCGTAAGACTCCCACTTCTACAAGTGGGAGTGATACACCTTATTCTGCTTCGGTGGGGGTAGAGTCCCAATTATACTATATACTCTCTTTAATGATCACTTGGCATTAATTGGTATACTAAATTGATGACATTGGGTAGAGTCCCCCACCGAAGACTCGATGTTCAACTTTAGTTGAATCAGTTCACTAAAAAGAGCTAACTAACTGTCGAAAATTACTGTTCATCGGTAAACGCTCATAATATTATTAAATTTTATTATGCAATTAGTAATTTTTGAAACGACAAATACCACTGCAAAAATGCAGTGGTATTTGTCATTATAGGCAATAAAGCTGCTAAAAACAAAGTCATCTTTTTACGCTAGGTAGGCCTAAAGAACTAGTTATCCTTTTCAATCAGATATTTAAACATAGCATCATATTGGGCCGCATCCAATAAATTATCTAGTTGGGAAGGATCGTCCAATTGGATTTCAACTATCCAGCCTTTGCCAAAAGCATCCTCGTTTATCGTTTTAGGAGCATCCAATAAGACTTTATTTATGGAAGTAACAGTGCCTGAAACTGGGGCACAGATATCTGAAACAGTTTTCACCGATTCGACCACGACAAAAGGCTTACCTAATTCCAGTCTATTACCAATTTGAGGTAACTCGACAAGAGAGACTTCTCCCAAGGCATGTTGCTCATTGTCGGTTATTCCTATAACTGCCTTATCGCCCTCAACTCTTACCCACTCATGTTCTTTTGTATACTTTAAATTAATTGGATTCATTATAAATTCCTCCCCTAAATATTTTAGTGAACTCGTTCAACTAAAGCTGAACATCGAGTCTTCGGTGACATAAGTCATCCTAGGCGCGAAGTATTCGTTTAGGGCCGTGCGCTTCGGCGATACTCTATCCTACGCCGGTAAGTATTCCTATTGGGATCACGGCTTCGGCGATACTAATCCTTCGCCGCGAAGTTTTCCTTTTGGGATACGCGGCTACGGCGAAACCCTCCACTGGAGGCTTTCGTCACTGGAGACTATCGTACTGGAGGCTATCGTCACCGAAACAGAATGAGGTGTACCACTCCCACTTGAAGTGGGAGTCTTACGATTTGGATAAATCTCTAATAATTATATATAATTCCTTTACTATACTCTTGGACCCCTGCACTTTCATATAAAGCAAGTTCTATTCTCAAATCTCTATTAATTTTAAAAGGATAGTATCTCTATGATCACGTCCGGTTAACCTATATTATCCTTGGCGCATTCGACGCTAGACACATCCTGTGTCGTCACCTTTGATATGCTGATGCGCTTGTCCATGGATGGACAAAGTATCTCTGAAGCCAAGACTCGAACTATCCTACGCCGGTAGGTATTCCTTTGCGGATAGCGGCTTCAGCGATACTCCCTGTAGCCGAGGATGGCGAAAAGAGACCATCTGTGACGAATTATATCGTTAACCATCAGTATCGTCAAACATATTTATAGTATGAAAAAGTGTAATGTATATTGCATTATAATGGATGAAAGAAACATTTTAGTGTAGAATTTAGATTATATGCTAACTGAAACTAACAAGAAGTGATATTTGGAAGAAATAAGGGAGAGAAATAAATGAATGAGATCGCCCAAGACTTAAATCGTGAGATACTTCGAGATAATCCTCATGTTTACGAATTATTATCGGAACTTGGGAAAAACTTGTACTACCCCAAGGGCATCCTAACTCAATCTGCAGAGGCTAAGCAGAAAGCTCATCGTTTTAATGCCACGATAGGAATTGTGACTGAACGAGATCAACCAATGTTCTTGCCGTTAATCCAGGAAACGTTAGCCAATTACGCTCCTAAAGACCTTTATCCCTATGCTCCCCCTGCAGGAAAACCTGAGCTAAGACAACTTTGGCGAGAAAAAATACTAATCGATAACCCTTCTTTAAAGGGTAAATCCTTTAGCATCCCTATTGTTACCAATGCCTTAACCCATGGTCTAAGTATAATAGGCGATCTATTTATTGACGAAAACGACGCCTTGATTCTACCTGATAAAATATGGGGTAATTATAATCTTATCTTTGGGGTTCGCAGAGGTGCAAAAAGCATCACATTCCCCTTCTATACTAAAGAGGGGACCTTTAATACGTCAGGAATGAAAGAAGCTTTACTTAGTAATAAAGAACGCGGAAAGGCTATCATCTTACTTAATTTCCCAAATAACCCGACAGGGTATACACCAAATGAACTAGAAGCAGTAGAGATCGTTGAAGCACTGAAAGAAGTGGCCCAACAGGGAGTGAACTTGGTCGTCATTGCAGATGATGCCTATTTCGGGTTATTCTTTGAAGACTCCATTAAAGAATCCTTGTTTGCTAGGATCGCTAATCTGCATCCTAGAATATTAGCCATCAAGGTGGATGGCGCTACGAAAGAGGACTATGTGTGGGGCTTTCGGGTAGGATTTATCACCTACGCGAGTGAGTATCCAGCGATATTAAATGCCTTAGAAAAAAAGACGCTAGGTATTATTCGGGGTACGATTTCAAGTTCTTCTCACCCGTCCCAAACTATCGTTCTAAAAGCACTTCAATCTCCAGACTTCCAAACCCAGAAGCAAGAAATATTAGACGTATTAACAAAACGCGCTTTAAAAGTTAAAGAGATACTCAAACAGGAGAAATATCGCGATGCATGGGACTACTATCCATTTAATTCAGGGTACTTCATTTGTCTTAAACTCAAAGGAGTGCAGGCCGAGGTCTTGCGCAATCACCTGCTCGATCAATATGGTGTGGGCTTAATATCACTAGGAGAAAGCGATGTGCGTATTGCCTTCTCGTGTGTCGAGGAACAAGATATTGAACAACTTTTTGATCTTATATATCAGGGATTCAAAGATTTAGCGGTTTGATTTTAAGGAGCGAAAGTCTTACAGCATTGAAGCCTTCCCAAGCACTTAACGTTGCTATTGATAAAATGATTAACTAATATCCGAGAGAACTCGTATTTTACTTACGGGTTCTCTTCGTCTTTATATACAGAAATGTTTGGGGTTTTTTAGATTTGTTAATAAGATTATTATGATCAAAAGAACCATTTAGTTATCGTATATGCTTCACTTCCAGTGTAATACCTGCAGTACCCAATCTTTGAAACCAACTTTCTCGGGAGACGGAGGGGGAGTTGGTTTTCGCCCACAGATAAGACCAAATCCAAAATAGCCTCGGTTTCTCTTCATAAAACCGGCATTTTTCTGCAATCTGGTAATTAAGCCAGGGAAGTTGGCAGCTTTTTCCGTAAGACCCTTTATTAGAACCCAATCCTTTTTGAGTTCGTTCAAAATCACATTGCCATTATTCTTCATTCGTTGCGGATTCTTAATAACTACATCCTGAAATCCCGCTTGTGTTAATGCATTAAGCCATTCTTCAACGGGCAATGGATTGGTGCCTGAACCGAAGCACGCCTCCATCTGCATTCTAAGATTAGCGGGCAATTCAGCAAGCAGAACCATTTCTAGATCAGCAACTCTTCCCTCTGGTTTGAGGACTCGATAGAACTCCTGGTACACTTTTACTTTGTCTAAAAATACCAATATAGATTCAGCTATCACCAAATCAAAGTGGTTATCAGCAAAAGGGAGATTATTAACATCTGCCAACCTAAACTCTACTAGATGGGAAACACCCTCTTTTTCCGCCCTTAGGCATGCTTTTTCAATCATTTGGGGATTAATATCGACTCCTATGATTTTACAACCTATAGTTTTGGCCAAGTGACAAGCAGTAAGACCGCTACCACACCCAGCATCAAGTACATATTCCTCAGACTTTACCTGCATATAGTCCAGATTCTGTTGAGTAGCACGGAAGCCTCCCGGATGGGAACTGCCTATACCCAGCCAAGCCAAAAGTTCAAAATAGTTCATTTCTTCCACTTTCTTGCTTTCTACTAACACTGTGTTTCCCCCACCTTTCACGAGGCTATGGTATTATATTCCATCTCTATATTTATTGACATATTCAATTCTCAATTTCCAATCGACAGTATTTTTCATAATATTCGCGAAATTCAAGAAAACAAATTATATAATTGGACAAGGAAATAATTTATTATTCTAGGATGATTTGGTATGAAAGCTAAACTAAAAATTTTTTTCATTATTTTACTGATTGTAATGATACTTTCCTTCCCAAGTGTTGCATCTGCCCAAACTGATGAATATGGTTATAACGCTCAGGCACGGACATTCAAAGGAACTTTAGAAAATTGGGAGATCTTTCTACAAGGAGAAGTGGCAGACCCGATAACTTTTGATTGGAATGCAACTAATATCATTTTTATCGAGAGAAAATGGGATAAACTCTTTGACCCCATGATTCTTGGGGAATTACCATTAGGTGCTGGGGCATGGCAAAAAGTTAAACTATGGGAATATTTATCCGGTGACCAACTAGGATGGACATGGCACCAGGCAATAGAAATAGTTTATTCCCCGAACACACCAATTCCCGGTGCAATAGAACTGACTGCAGATCAAATGTTGTATCCAGGATTTTATTGTGTGGTTCAAAAGGAGTGGTCGACAGATCCGAATGGAGAAAAGACTGAGATTCTAGATTTTTCGCTTAAACGCAATATCATAAATAGGGCACTCCAATGGCAAAAAAGGCCGGAGCATTAGCGCTTCCAGCCTTGTTTCTCTATTAATAAATAGACTTCCTCAACTTCCGTCTACTCGGCAAATCTCCTTGCCAATTTTTCTAATGACTCATCAGCTTGAGAATATTTACTACCCCCTTCAACTTGTCTATAAACTCTTTATTTTTGCAACAACATCTCTGACTAATCTCGCCGTAATTCCCCATATCGTTTCTCCTGCAACTCTATAAACGAAAATATTATATTTAGTAGTTTCCCACGGTCTCCAATACCGCTTCGGCAAACCCAATTCTTGAGCTGGAAAAATAATCACTTCTTCTCCAGCATGATTGGTGTATGAAGGATGAGCAAAGAAGTTTACTTTATAAGCCTCGGGTTCTGTATCTACAAAATATGAAACTGGAACCGTAAAAACCTTTTCAACCTCTGCTGTGCTTATACGTAAATCATCCAAACCGCCAATATCAACAATGCCTAAAAATGCGTTTACAGTAATACCCAGCGGGGCAATAATTGTATCAAGCTTACCTATAACCCTTATTTTCTCACAGTTAACGCCTAACTCTTCAGAAGTTTCTCTAATTGCTGTCTCTCGAAAACTAGTATCTAGTTCCGGTTCAAAGCTTCCACCCGGAAAACAAATTTCTCCTGCTTGTCTAATATTTGCAGCTCTTTTTTGAAAGACAAAATGATACTCTTTATTTACTAGCATAAGTAACACTAATACAGCAGAACTAAAATATTCGTCTTTGCCATTTATACCAGGAATAACTGGCAACTTTTCTTTTAAGCCTTCCATTACAGATTCATCCATGCTCTTCACTTACCTCTCATATACTCTCGCAGCACAATATTCTTTTGTATTTCATTGATTAATTCGTCATAATTTCTGTTATTCCTTCACATCCAAATCCTTAAAGAATCATGCGAGTAAACGAAGCAACAAGGCTGGAAGCTATAGCACTTCCAGCCTTGTTACTCTATAAGTATGAAGCTGTCCCTATTTCAACCTCTTAAGTAGCTCCCTAGTCCTCACCAACCACGCTCTTCCAGCATACCAAGACATTATAGAATATGTCTGACACTCTTCTTCCCCTATTATACTCGATTACCCAATCTTTAAAGAAATATATATCTACGAAAATGCCCTCCCTCAGGAGATGAAGTAAATATTTGGAGTATATTAACTCAAAATGGAAATTTCGCTTGACTCTTAAATATAAACGATCTATTATAGACTTATAAGGAAGTCACCTGACTGTATTACGTAAATTTTAATATACATTATACTTAATAAAGATTATATGATATTAATTTAAGGTTGTGTTTAGATGTCAGATGATGAAACAATTAAAAAAAATACACACGCCAATTCAATTGCTACTGAGACTTCTTTCGGAGGCTTTTTGGGGCCAGTTGAAATGATTATTGGTAGCGTTGAAGGTCCTTTGTTTTCTAAGTTTAGTAATAATAAAGGCATACCTGAGATAGAGTTAATGGCATCACAAATTGTTAAATTAGGCACAAGTAACTCCATTGGATCTATAATTGGTGTGAATGATCCAGCTTTCGAAGTTGCAACAATTCAGAACTGGATAAAACGAGGCATTATTAAAAGTCCAGACGGTAAAAAGTATCCTCCACAACAAGTAGCTAGAATTCTAATGACTCACGATCTTAAGGTTCTGTTTGAATTAAAAGAGGCTAAAGAAATCATTGACTTTGGAGAGTCAATATCAGATTTCTCATTAGTTGAGTTATATGAATATCATTTATCTCTATTTAGTGAGATTGAGAAACTAACCCCAAGCCTAAATGTCCTTTTCGGTAGAGCATTAGAAATTATTAGAGCTAAAAGGAATCCTTCGGAAGATGATATTAAGGCATCTACCTTTATGACATTTTTGACAATATCTAAGTGGGCAAGTTTTACTAGGGAGCTTATTCTAAAGTGGGTTGAACCTTCAACGGATGGGAGTATAAATGACTAAAAGTAAAGTAAGCTACAAAAAAGTCACTGAACTAAAATCCAAAATTGAAAACACCAAAGACTTGAGTCTACATTCTCCTACCCTATCCTTACCGTGTTTTGGGGGTTTCGATCACGGAGAAGGGTATTTGAAATACAGATATCGCGACATAAAAATTCCATTCTGGCAATTTTCTAATATCGGAACGTCCTTCGTAGTTTCAGATGAATTCGTGGAAAAAGTAATCTCTGATAATCTGCCAAGAGTTATTTATTTTTTTCAACATCCAGAAAACTTTTAGTGGTGTGAGGATTTTGTATCAATGGCAAACCGGTTGAATGGGTTGGAAACAATGAACCATATTATTGAAACCATTATTGAGGGAGTAGATTTTTGGCCTATTACAACTATTTGCCGGAATCAAAAAAGTTCTTGAGTATACGTAAATTCTAAAGGAGGCTTTATTCAAATGGCTAAAGCTATCACGGAAACCTGCCCAGGCACTACCTTGAACATTAGCACCGAAAAAATTTTACAAGCTCATGTTAATACTAGTGGTGTGATGAAGGACAAGTTCCGAGTTAGGAGAATTTGTACAAAGACAGATGATGCTTTAAAGAGCGTTATGAAAGCTCACTTAGAAGAGCGAGCCAGTAATTATTAAAAGCAAGTTAGTTGGCACCTGTGGCAACGGTAGCGCCCTTTCTAGCTCCAGAAAACAACAGATTAGATAATTCAAGAAAGGTAGATTCAGGTAAGCGTTAATAATGCATAATAAACATAATTGTAATCGCCTATAACGACGCCAACGGAAGACCACCTGTCACTCACATTTCCGCTAAGCTTGTGGGACTACGTTGATTCCTGATTGGATATCCGCTTTAGCGCTGAATCCAGTGGAGGATTATAAATAGTGTCGTGCAAGCATCAGAGTGTTATTGAAAAGATGAGTTTGTTCGTAATATGGGGCAACCTTATCTTTATTTCGTACTTGTGGTAATGTTCTAAGCTGATTCTGTATTGAAAGGAGTGACTAAATGAGGACGGACGTAAAGATTAAAGTTGGAATCGGTTTTGCGACTGGGAGAAAGAGTTTTCAAAAGGTGCTGAGAACCTACATACACACCTGGAAGGAATCCGGTCTGGTAGAAAACAAAGAGATCAGTTTAAATCTTTTTGTAGCATATGATCTCACTTATCATAAAACCAAAATATCGGATTACACCAATATACACCCAGAACTAGCCGAGCAGATTGATAGTAGCAAATTTATTGGAAGCATCGCTATGATAGAAGAAATTGACTACTTAATTCGAGAAAACGTCATCAATGTTAATGAAGTTCGCATTATTTTTGGCAAGGGGTATGCAGCCAAGCGTAACGCTGTGCTATATAACGCTATAAAGCAGAATATGGATTATCTGGTTTTTCTGGACGACGACGAATACCCGATGGCAGTGACCAATACGGGCAAAACTGCAATTTGGGGAGGTCAGGAGATTCTGACAAGCCATCTTGAATATATCTCTCAAGCGGACATCACCCACGGAAATCACTGTGGCTATATATCACCGATTCCCTATATGGAATTTAATGATACTTTGGCCGAAGGGGATTTTCGTTCTTTTATTGAGGCTATCAGCAATGATATCATTAACTGGGATACCTTGAAAAATGTTATGAAAAACGGCGGGGTAACCTATGCTGATACAAAGATATTGACTAGCGTTGATGCTATAGAGGTGCAGGAAATAAACCATTCTAAATTCATCTCAGGGGCTAATCTTTGTATTAACCTTACTGATCCTAGCCGTATTTTTCCGTTTTACAATCCACCAGGAGCAAGAGGAGAGGATACTTTTTTAAGTACCTGCTTGAGCCAAAGAAAAGTTTTACGCGTGCCGTGCTACACCTTCCATGACGGGTTTGCTACCTATAATGCCCTTTTAGAAGGTGTTCTCCCACTCCGGTTGAAGTTTATTAAAGCTGATACCGAACAAATTACCACTCGCTTTTACAAGGCCTGTATTGGTTGGATTCGTTATAAGCCATTACTGCTCTATATCACGCAGCCGGATCGTTATGAAGAAAAGATTGGAGAGATGCGAGAACAGCTTAACGAGACATTGCCTAAAATCTGCGCTTATTTCGGAAGGGCTGATTTTATTACTGTCTTAGCTGAATTGGAGAAATACCATAAAAATGTCAAAAAGCATTACCATGAATTTCTTGAAACACAACGTATTTGGGCAAAAATCATGGAACACTTTGCAAGGCCTTGAATCGATTAAACTTTTTTCCTGATAGCATAGGCTTTGTTCATAACCCCAAGATTGGCAAATACTCCATCGGCTTACGCCATTTGAAGCGGTGAGACCCGTTAGTGATTAGCGTGAATAATGCACAAATAAAATAGCCCCCACCTTCAAAAAAGGCTGAGGACTATTTTACTTTATTTATGAAAATACATCGCCGATCTAACCGATTGACACGAGAATTAATCCATTACAACAGATCTATTTGCGTCTCGACAGCAGCTCTCTCGCAACCTCTTTAACTCCAACCCCGCGCTCTTCCAGCATCACCAACACATGATAGAACAAATCCGAGACTTCACATTTGATCTCCTCTGGATCAGCATTCTTAGCAGCAATAATAACTTCAGCGCTTTCCTCTCCGACCTTTTTGAGGATCTTATCAATCCCCTTTTCGAACAGATAGGTGGTATAAGCCCCTTCCGGCCGTTCAAGGTTTCGAGAGTGGATCACATCCGCCAACAGTTCTAGGGTTCTCCCCAAGGAAGGCTCTGGCCTTACCTCGGATTCTCCGGTGACCTTAAATCCATCGCTGGCTAAATCATAATGAAAACACGAGAAATGGTTTTCATGGCAAGCCATCCCTGTTTGTTTCACACTCAGAAGCAGTGCATCCTGATCACAGTCAAACCTGATATCTATGATCTCCTGGAAATGTCCGGAGGTTTCCCCTTTTAACCACAAGGATTGCCGACTTCGGCTATAATAACAGGCCTTACGTTCCAACAAGGTCCGACGTAAGGACTCCTCGTTCATATAAGCGAGCATCAGAACGTCTTTAGTCTCCACATCCTGGACAATCGCAGGAACAAGCCCATGAGAGTCCCAGCGGATCCCTGATAAGTCTAAAGCTTCTATTTGATTTGTATCCATTACGAATCTCAACCTTCCATATTGTAGTTCGTAGTTCGTGGTTCGACCTCTGACACAAGACGGTGCACATGAAATGTGCCGTCACTCTGACCCCCGCAGCGGAAGCAACGGAACCGTCCCAGTGCTTCCCCGTGCTTCCGTTCCCCGACCCAAGCCCGGGACGCAGTGTCACACGAGCGCGACGTCTTTACGTAAGCAGAATAGCAAACTTCCGTGTAAGCGACCCCAAACACGGGGCAGCGCACAAGGTCCCCTCTCGCCGTCCCCGTCTCTAGCCCAGAACTTCGCGCTTACAAAAGTGAATCTTCTTTGATCGAGCAGTAATCAAACTTGACTGAAGAGCGCTTTCATACAGCGGGGCAGTGTACAAGGACGTACACTGCCGGCAACCGGACAGGGATGTCCGATTTGCCACGATAGTCTCCAGTACGATAGTCTCCGGTGGAGAGTATCGCCGAAGGATGAACCCCGCCCTTTCACGGAGCAAGCTCTTAAGTCTTAGTTTGATCTGCGAGAACAAGCAAGTGAACGTTGTAACGCAAGTTCCCTAGTTTGCTCTGCGTCGTATGTACCGAGTGCTGTGTGATACAAGTCCCTGAGCGCTGTGTCACACAAGTTCCCGTACTAAGATCCCCCGTTCAGCCAAATATCTTTTGGCTTCCTCAATGCTAAACTCCTTGTAATGAAAGATCGAAGCGGCTAAGACGGCGTCCGCTTCCCCAAGAGTTAATCCTTCCGCTAAATGCTCTAACGTTCCAACCCCGCCGCTGGCAATGACGGGCAGAGAAACCGCTCTGCTCACAGCTCTGGTTAGTTCTAACTCATAGCCAACCTTGGTCCCATCGCGGTCCATAGAGGTTAAGAGGATCTCACCTGCGCCGAGTGCTTCCGCTTCTGCAACCCATTCCAAGACATCCTTGCCAGTCGGAGTTCTTCCCCCGTGAATATACACTTCCCATTTACCCGGTGCAGTGCTTCGCGCATCAACGGCTAATACGATGCACTGGCTACCAAAGGCAAAGGCCCCTTCTTGGATAAGACTTGGATTCTGAACTGCGGAGGTGTTAAGGGCGATTTTATCTGCTCCGGCTCTGAGCATGCGTCGTATATCCTCTATACTCCGCAGTCCCCCCCCGATCGTGAAAGGTATAAACACTTGCTCAGCGGTTCGACGTACTACATCAACCATTGTTTCACGGTTATCCGATGAAGCGGTAATATCCAGGAAAATCAGCTCATCTGCACCTTCTTGATCATAGAGGGCCGCTAGTTCCACCGGATCCCCAGCATCACGCAACTGTACAAAGTTGGTCCCTTTGACTACTCGCCCATTATGGACGTCTAAGCAGGGAATTATTCGCTTACTTAACATATCATTTCTCTCCTAAACTCGCGTCTACTTGTACGTTTTGCTCTAGGTTTCTATTCTCTCCAGCAATCCCCTCTGAGCAAGCGGCTTCCAGTGCCTCCCTCAGAGTAAAAGCCCCGCTATAGAGTGCTTTCCCAGTAATAGCTCCTTCGATGGAGACTCCCTTTAACACCTCGGCCTGCACATTGCGCAGATCTGCTAAAGTAGTAATCCCTCCAGAGGCAATCACAGATAGGCCAGTTTCCCGAGCCATCTGTACTGTACTCTCAAGATTAGGGCCTTGCAACATTCCGTCTCGTGAAATATCCGTGAAGACCACACTCTGAATTCCCACCATTTTCATGGCCTTACCTAAGTCAATTGCTTTCATTTCTGTCGTTTCTGCCCAGCCTTGAACCGCGACCAAACCATCCTTAGCATCAATACCCACAATAACTCGTCTCCCGTACCGACGCGCAGCTTCCGCGACCAATTCCGGATTTTTGACAGCGATTGTCCCTAAAATAACCCGATCGACTCCTAACTCTAAAAGTTCCGTGATTCGCTCCATCGTGCGGATTCCGCCCCCAACTTGGATCTTCAGCGAAACACTCCCAACAATTCGTCGGATTATCTCATCATTGACCGGTTTCCCAGTAAAAGCCCCGTTCAAATCCACCATATGTAAATACTCCGCACCTTGATTTTGAAAATCTTTAGCTACGTCAACGGGGTTATCGGAGTAAATCGTAGAATCCTCCATCCTTCCCTGTAACAAGCGCACCGCTTTCCCCTCTTTAAGGTCGATGGCTGGAAAGAGCAGCATAGTCATTCACCCGCTTTCCAAAATTCGTCAGTAGTTGAAGCCCCCACGGACTTGATTTTTCCGGGTGAAACTGTGCCCCCCAGACATTGTCTTTACCCACAACCGCAGGGAAAACAACTCCATAATCGCTACTCGCTATAATATCATGCTTCTCGGTCGGTAGCGCATAAAATGAATGAACGAAATAAAAATAGGATTCGTTGGGAATCCCTTCTAATAGCCATGAAGGTTGTTCCAGACTTAAGCTATTCCAACCCATATGCGGAACCTTGCCGCCAGGCGGGAATTTTACGACTCGGCCCGCTAGGAGCCCTAAGCCAGCGTGCTCACCATGTTCTTCTCCAACCTCAAAGAGAACCTGCATCCCCAGACAGATCCCCAGAAAAGGGCGACCAGAGCTGGCAAACTGGATGATAGGTAAAGTCCATCCCCCATGCTTTAAAGCCTCCATCGCATCGGCAAACGCCCCGACTCCCGGCAGTATGAGTCCATCTACACCGTTTAGGTCATCCGGGGAGGTCATAATAGTTGCCTCAAAACCGACCTTTTCCAAAGCCTTTTCAACGCTTCTTAAGTTTCCCCGTCCATAATCGACAATGCCAATCATATTATAAAACTCCTTTGGTTGAAAGTATTCCACTATACCGCGTATTTTGTCGAAGGGCAAGTCCTAGGGCTCTTCCTACCCCTTTAAATGTAGCCTCCATAATATGATGACGATTCTTCCCAGAAAGTTGTCTCACATGTAACGTCAGTCCGCTCTGTACAGCTAATGCTCGAAAAAACTCTTCAGCCATCTCAGTCGGAAACTCGCCGACCATACCGTCTGGACAATCCACTGACCAAACTAGGTAGGCACGGTTGGAGAGATCTAACGCCACTTGAACAAGGGCTTCGTCCATGGGAAAAAGTGCCTCCCCGACCCGTTCGATCCCTACCTTATCGCCACAAGCTTCCCGCAAAGCTAATCCCAACACAATACCACAATCTTCTATCGTATGATGAGCATCCACCCCTAAATCCCCACTAGCTTGGAGGATAAGATCCAGATAGGCAAACCGAGCAAAGGCTGTCAGCATATGATCAAAGAAACCAATCCCAGTCTCGACTTGAGCTTCCCCCGTTCCGTCAAGATTCAGGCGAACGTGGATCTCTGTTTCCTTCGTTTTCCGCTCTAAATAAGCTTCTCGCATGTCATGATCTCCTCTCGATCCCCATATGAAGATTTTAATATATGGGCGCGTAGAACTCGTACTTATCTCTGGAACCGCTCGTAGGAATCCCTCGTTTTCTTCGCCCATGTTGCATTTCTTTAAGGAAATACCATTCTCTTTATCTCCTAAGGTCTTATTTAAACCTTACTTCTACGGCCCGTGCATGTGCTTCTAATCCTTCACTGCGGGCAAGTATAGCGATTTGCTTGGCATCCCTTTTCAGGCCTGCTTCCGAATACCCGATTACACTAACCTTCTTCATGAATGTATCGACATTTAGGGGAGAGTAAAACCGAGCCGTCCCTCCGGTCGGCAAAACGTGATTTGGTCCTGCAAAGTAATCTCCGACTGGCTCCGGGGAATACCTTCCCAGAAAGACCGCACCGACATTTCGGACTTGCCCTAACCAGGAATATGGGTCCTTAACGACCAGTTCAAAATGTTCTGGGGCAATTTTGTTGGCCAAATCCATGCCTTCTTGGAGATCTGTTACGAGAATTGCAGCCCCATAATTTTCCCAAGAAGCTCGGGCAATTTCAGAACGGGGCAATTCTTCGAGTTGCCGTTCTACCTCTAATATAGTCTGCTCGAGAAGTTGACGAGAAGGTGAGACTAATATCGCCGAAGCTAAGCGATCATGCTCGGCCTGGGAAAGCAAATCCGCGGCTAATTCTTCTGGGCGTCCGCTCTCGTCTACTAAGATTAATATCTCACTAGGTCCGGCTAGCATATCTATATCAACTGTTCCAAAAACTTGCTTTTTAGCTAAGGTAACATAGATATTTCCCGGTCCAGTTATCTTATCTACGGGAGTGATGGTCTCCGTCCCGAACGCTAACACCCCAATCCCTTGAGCCCCTCCTACTTTGTAAACTTCCGTCACCCCGGCTTCAGCCGCCGCTACCAAAACTTCAGGAAGAAGCGTGCCATCCGCTCTTGGAGGACTGACCATCACGATTTCTTTAACTCCGGCTACCACAGCAGGTAAGGCATTCATCAAGACCGACGAAGGATAAGAAGCCGTTCCCCCGGGGACGTAAATACCTACGCGCTTAAGAGGGAGGATAAGTTGGCCAAGTAGACTCCCGTCCAGCTCCGGTTCCAACCAAGAGGTTCGTTTCTGCTTCTCATGATACCGCAAGATATTTCCCTTCGCCGTTCGCATTGCTTCTAAAAATTCCTCACTCACGTCTTGATAAGCCCCTAGAATTTCATCATCCGAGACCCTCAAACCTTTTTGTCTCAAGTTAATATGATCAAATTCCTCGGTCAGTTGATATACCGCTTCTTCTCCTTTCTCGCGGACACGCTTGAGTATGTCTGCTACGCGCTTATCTAAGCTCAGATCGTCTCCATATGATTTTCGAGTGAGACGATTTAAATCGATGTCACTTAGGCTCTCAATCTTCATAAGTTTCCACCCTTTGTTTTCTTATCTACTTGCTGCTTAGTGAGACTCCCACTTCTACAAGTGGAGTGGTACCCCGTACTCTGAATTCTCGATGTTCAACTTTAGTTGAACGAGTTCACTTTGCCGAAACGTCCTTTTGTAAGTCTTCACGAAAACGCTCCACGAAATTCTTAATTCGCTCGTATTTCATGCGATAGGCAACACGGTTAGCGATCAAACGAGTGGTCGCTTCAAGAATCGGTGCAACCTCAAGTAAGTGGTTTTCTTTGAGCGTTTTTCCTGTGGAAACAATATCAACGATCATTTCTGCCAAGTCAACGCACGGAGCAAGCTCAATATTTCCATGAAGCTTTATAGGATGGATCTGCATGCCCAGTCCGCTGAAGAAAGACTCTGCTACCCGGGGAAATTTCGTAGCCACCCGTTGATGGTTCAGTCCACTTAAATCATACTCTCCATTCGGAAGTTTGGGCGGGACACTAGCCTCCGGCATAGCCACCACAAAACGGCAATAACCAAATTTGAGGTCTAGTAATTCAGCCACGTCTTTATTTTCTTCCAGCAAGGTATCTTTCCCCACAAAGCCAAGATCCGCAGCTCCATATTCAACAAACGTCGGTATATCCGTCGGACGGCAAATAATAATCTTAGCCTGACTGTCTGGTAGATCAAAGAAAAGCTTCCGAGAATCTTCATTAACATGGCTACATTCCATCCCAATTCGACTCAATAATTGGATGGAGTCAATCAGTAACTTTCCTTTAGGTAAAGCAATCGTCAAAAAGTCCCGTTCCACTAGGTAATCCCCTTCCTATATCTCCTTAACTAAAGCTTAAAGATCTCATTAATTTACTACTTTAGTTAATTAAAGCGTTAACATATTAATATTATAACAATATCCTCCTACTCTGGCAACCCCTTAATAAATAAATTTATAAGAGACAAGCCATTCTATTAGGCTTGCCTCTTTGAACAAGGGTAAAGTCAACCCAAGCAAATTAGAAATCTAAGTGATTATCCGTCAACAGTAAATCGTCAAAATCCTTAATTAACTCAACTAAATCAGCATTCGAAATATAATTATCTCCATTTTCTGACTTCTTATTAAAGTCTACAGTACTCAATAAACCAAGGCAACCCCGATTCATCAATTCAATCTCGGCAAAAGCCTCGATTAAGTAAGATCCCAACTCTTCTGTTTGTAATTTTACAGTCTCCCAACGAGCGATCTTGGGTACAAAAAAGCGATAGACTTCTCTTCTTTCTAATTCATCTTCAATTTGGGGTTTGGATAAACCCTTCGCCTTAAGCTTATTATACCTAACTTCACGTTCTAAATTAAAGCGATCATTTAAACGCTTTAAAAAAAGTATAGCAATAACATATTCCTTAAATTCCGCAGCATCCCTGTCCATACGTAAAGAATCACAAGTCTCGTCTAGGAAGCTATCCAGCCTAGCAAGAGTTAATTTCTCACTCATCATTTAATCTTCTCCTAAAATAAAGATTAATCTCCCATTTCTAGCCCCAGACTACGTGCCGCTATTAATAAAGGATCGTTTAACTGCACTTGCTTAAGCTTATCGACCGCTTCGTGAAGAGGAACCCGCACAATCTCCTTGCCCCGAAGGGCGACCATGATCCCAAATTCCTCTTGGAGTGCCGCATCAACCGCAGCGAAACCATAGCGGGAAGAAAGCACTCGATCATACGAATTGGGGGACCCTCCACGCTGAAGATGTCCAAGGACCGTCACGCGCGTTTCCATCCCATATTGTTGTTCAAGTTCGTTGCCTATTTTAGAGCCAATCCCTCCTAACTTGATCGGGTCGAAACGTCCTGAGACCATACGTTCAACCACCATTTCCCCGCCAAGGGGTTTAGCGCCTTCTGCCACCACAATAATACTAAATTTCTTCCCTTGTTTAGCTCGTTTTTGAATCGCTTGCGCCACCCGATTAAGATTATACGGAATTTCCGGAATTAAGATCACGTCTGCTCCTCCGGCAACCCCTGCATACAAGGCGATCCATCCCGCATAGCGCCCCATTACTTCAAGAACCATGACCCGGTGATGGGATTCCGCCGTGGTGTGTAAACGATCTAAGGCCTCCGTGGCTGTATCCACCGCTGTCTGAAAGCCAAAGGTTTGATCGGTGGCCATCAAATCATTGTCAATCGTTTTGGGAATTCCGATTACCTTAAGTCCTAGATTCGCAAACTCAAGGGCGATATTTAAACTGCCGTCCCCACCGATTGCTAGTAAGGCATCTACACCACGTTCTTTTAAGTTTCTTATTACATCGCTTGAACGGTCTACTATTTGAGCTACCCCATTTACTTTCGTTTCATACGCAAAGGGATTGTCTCGATTTGTTGTTCCGAGAATCGTACCGCCACGCGGTAAAATACCCGAGACATCCTTTAAAGTCAAGGGCACAAAATCTCCTTCTACCGCTCCACGAAAACCGTCCCTAACACCGAGCACTTCTAGTCCATATTGGTGAGCACTTTTGGCAACCGCTCGAATCACAGCATTAAGCCCCGGACAATCCCCTCCGCCAGTAAGTACCGCAATCTTACGCATCAACGACACCCCTTATTCAAGTTTATTACTCATAGTTCCCACAGTCGGGTTAAATCTCCCCAGACCCAGCCAAGAAGGTCTCTTAATCCCCTTAAGCACACAAGGCGCATTTGCGTTATAAACGCAAACAGCCCCACCAGATTCTCGGTCGTTCCAAACCCAGTCGACCCAAGCAGGAGGAAGTTTCTTAGCTGAGAGAGCACGGAGAGAGGAATTGCGTCAATGAGCGCAGGCGCTAAGGCGTGAAGAAACTCAACGGTTCACATGCAGAAAGCCCAGAGGTTTTGAGTTTTAGCCTTAGCGACAAGCGAATAGCAATGGAACGTGTGCGAACGTGCTAAGACACTGACTCCCGAACGTGCTAAGACACTGACTCCTCATCGACACACAAAACCTGGGAGATATTCTTTTGCAAAGCAATTTTCCGAGCAACCTCCCCATCTAGCGTTCCGAGTGACATTTCTACTCGTCTTCCCTGAGCTCTTAACGACAGACACTGATGAATGACTTGCTTGTCATTTGAGCCAAAAACCAAAATTTCGGCTCCCTCTACCGCCGGAAGCGGGAATTGTTCTAACAAGTTCCCAAGGTGAATGGCAAAACCAGTTGCTGGTTGTGGAACACCAAAATCAGCGTATAATGCATCATAACGTCCTCCCTCGACCACCGGAAAGCCCATTCCTGGAACATATCCTTCAAAAACCGCCCCAGTATAATACGAAAAGCCGCGGAGTATTCCTAAGTCTAACGACACATTAGCTTGAACTCCGAAGTCGTATAAATACCGATATATTCGTCTCAAACTTTCGACCGCCTCGCGAACCGCTGGTCGCTCACTCCAACCTAGGACTTCATCGAGAATTTCCTCCCCCCCGTGAAAATGAGGTAAATGAAGTAAAAGCTCCTGAACCCGTCCGGGTAATCCACTTTGCCTGACTAAACTTTCCACACGCACCATATCTTTGCGTGCTAACGCTTCTTCCAGCTTAGCTTGAAGACCCTCATCGACTCCAGCCTCCAACATGAGTCCTGAAAAGATCCCCATATGCCCAAGATTAAACTGATAGCTTTTTAAACCCAATCTTGCAATAGCCTCTACCGCGAGAGCAATCACTTCCGCATCCGCCAATTCTTGGTTAGAACCCACAAGTTCTACTCCGACTTGGCGGAACTCTCTATGCCTAACTGAGGTGTTTCGATAGACATCAGCACCATAACACAAACGAAGTGGGAATTCCCCACTACGCATTCGTGTGCTCACAAGCCGTGCAATTGGTATGGTCAGTTCAGGGCGCATTGCTAGAATATGTCCATTACGATCAAAGAATTTGTATAAAGAATCGTCTTGCTCAAGATCTGGTTGGACGCAAGCGGAAAACTCAAGGGTTGGAGTCAACACTTTCTGATAAGACCACTGACGAAAAAGCGCAAGAATATCTTGCTCTAAGCGCTCCTGCACAATGACTTCTTCCGGTAGTAAATCGCGCATTCCCTCTGGAATACGTTGTCCTAGATTTGTTCGCAGCATTAAAATTCTCCTTCTATAATTGAATCATGTCCCTAAATCGTTTTGCTCCTGCAAACGATTTAATATCAGTTGATACCCATCCGCTCCAAAATTCAAACAACGCTTAACGCGGCTGATCGTCGCAGTACTTACTCCTGTCACATCTCCAATAGCCGTGTAAGTTTCATTCCTCTGCAGCATTTTAGCAACTTCTAGACGTTGGGCCAAAGCTCTTATTTCTGCGATTGTCGCAATATCTTCAAAGAATCGATAACACTCTTCTTTATTTTTTAGCAATAAAACAGCTTCAAATAAGGCATCCGTTAAAGGATTCTGTAAACGCTCATCGCTAGACATAATTTTTCCCCCTTGAAAAGGATTGCTTTCCTCCTTTAATATATTAAAGTGTTCTTTTATTGTCAAGCTTTTTGTTAAATAATATCTCAAAGTTGAGTAAGAAAACTTGGCAGCGCTCATAGACACTGTCTTCGCACGTATTAGCATTCTGTCAAGCGCTGGCCATACCTCGAACATGGCGTTCGTGGTTAGAACTCTTATGATTATTTCTTTAGATCATGCTCCCTATGATCTTTCTTTAGAAATTTAACAGTGACTATAGTGCCTGTCTGATCGGATTCGAAGCCCATGGTTGCATGATGACGTGCAACTATACTCTGGCAGATCGCCAACCCTAATCCAGTCCCTTGCTCCTTGGTTGTTAGGAATGGTGTGCCGATCTTTTCAAAGATTACCGGATCAACCCCCTCTCCCTGGTCGCAAACCCTAAGTATGATATAGTCTTCTAACTTCTGGGTTTGGATTGTTAGAGTTGTACCGACTGGCATCGCTTCAAATCCATTTCTTACTATGTTCAAAAGTAACTGCCTAAGTTCGTTTTTGTTTCCCAAGATGTCTGGGACTTGCTCAAGCTCTAGGATCATTTCTTTGTCTTGATTGAGTGCATCCGCAGCTAAAAGAGGAGAGAGACTCCTTACAATTTCCGAAATATTAGTTAATTCAAAATCAGACGTTTTATCCTTAGCTAAACTTAAAAAATTGGAAATGATTAAATTCGCCCGATCAATTTCTTCAATCATTAAGTCATAGTATTCGTGGTATTGCTTAGTATTGTCCTTAGAAGTAAGCAACTGCAAAAAACCACGTACCGTCGTCAGGGGATTCCTTACCTCGTGGGCGATACCCGCTGCCATTTCCCCCACCATATTAAGCCTTTCCAGACGCGCTAATTCTCTCTCGGAGTCCTTACGCTCAGTTATGTCAATCAGTACTTTGAAGACTAACCTCGACCCATCAGCATCTTTAAAAGGCTGAGCATATATCTCATAAATCCGATTATCAAAAACCACCTCTTTCCATCGTGATTTAGAACCATTAATTACAATTGGGAGTATGCAATCATTGCATGGGGTAGTCAAGCCAACAATAACTTCATAGCAGGGTTTCCCTTCGTATGGGCCAAACTTCGCTCGAAAACTACTGTTAGCAAAACGTATTATATGATTATCCTCTTGAACATAAACTAGACCAGGAAAGCTATCGAATAACGAATATAGACGATAATGCTCCTCCTCTACTGCCTTTTCAATTTTCCTTCGTTCGTCTATGTTGCGGGAAAAAATCGAGATTCCACTTTCCGTCGGATAAATACTTAATTCAAGCCATTGCCCTATTAGTGTTGCGAAAGTCTCAAAGCGTATTGGTTGCTCATCTCGCATCACTTTCAGACAACTGTCATTGATAATCGCCTTATCCCCTTGCTTATAAGTTTGCCAAAAATCAGAGCCTATGAAATTTTCTTTGAGACCATTCGCTTGGAGTGCCTTAACTATGGCCTTATTTGCATAAGTTATGATCCATTGCCGGTTTACTGCTATAAAGCCATCGCTTATACTTTCGATAGTATTAATCATTTGTTGATTTACTCTGGCCAGTTCATTTTCGGCGGCTTCTCTTTGAGTGATCTCACTCCGAAGTTGCTCATTCGTTCGTTCCAGTTCCTCCGTACGTAATCTGACCAATTGCTCTAAGTTTTCCCGATATCGCCTTAATTCATTTTCTTTCCTTTCACTCTCAGAAATGTCCCCTACGAAAACAACTTGTAAGCGCTCAGCCTTGATTGTTACTTCATAAATGTCAAGCTGAACAGGAAAACGACTTCCATCTTTTCTACTGTGAACAGATTTAAAAGAATAATGACCTCCTTCGTGTATTTTCCAAACGATTTCCGGAAGGTCTTTATGCCACTCCGGAAGGAATTCATCATACATTGATTTGCCTATTAACTCATGGATACTATATCCGTGCATGTCCGCAAAAATTGGGTTCATTTTTAGCAATTCCCCGTTTTTGGCATCGGAAACCACCATCCCCCAAGTGCTCTCAGTGAAAATTCGGCCCCAAATTCTGTTATCGTCTCGAACATCCGAAAAAAAAGCAGCTTGAACGAAAGCGACTCGTTGTTCTAATTCGATGATCATTTTGTTTGTAGACATCTTCCTTCCACCCCACTCTTTTCAATAAACTTTGCTAAAACCGTAAACCATTACTATTTTTGTAATATTCAAATGACTTTCTATAATAAATTGGATTATCCTTGATTTAAAATTCAAATAGTTTAGACATAAAATGATACAATACAAAAAAAATAGGAGTATATTAAATAAATACACTCCTATTCCGACACATAACATCTATAATATCCACCATGGAACTTCTCTGCTAGCACAATTCAACAATAATTTCTAAATTCAGGGAGCGGGTAGTACCTTCCACCGCCGCGAAATGCTCCTTACCTACAGCGCAATAGTATTCGTTAAATCACCGATCAAAGCGGGTTCGTTAACCCGATTTTTTGCCCGTCATTGTACTAACTACTAACTTGAAAATAGTAACCCCTGAAAGCTTGACATCTTCAACCATCTTCAGGTCATCCCCATAATGCTGCATGATAATTTGTAGGGCTTTTTGCTTCCCTTCTAAATCCTCGATGAATTCAACCTCGCCGAAACCAATGACGCTCTGATACCGCATCGACCAGTTGCACCCCTGCTCACTAGGAATAACCTGCGTATCAATCTCCACTTCAAAGCAAGCCTTAGGATTTTCTCGAAGAATCATTAGTTTTAGACCTTCTGGTGCAGAATGGAAGTATAGCACCCGATCCGCGTAACCAAAACTCATCGGGATAATGTAGGCCATGCTTTCATAGGATACACCTAATCGACACACCAGAGCCTTCTTCATGATCTCATCCATCGCTTTTTGTTCATTGATTTCCTTATCTTTTCTACGCATATTTTTACCTCTCTTCATTCGTCTTATTATTATTGAGCAACGAAATTGCTTAAAGCTATTGGATAGCTAAGACTTCGCGAAAGTTATTTCAAGTAAAGGCAACGCTCCATACTAGGGATATACGGGGACCATTCATCCTCTGGATGGTTCTCTTTTGCTTGCTCAAAATGAAATAGTTCGGCATCCATAACATCTGCATAGTGGATAACCAAAGCTTCCATTAATTTGGGCTTTTTGGGGGATTGCCATTCATATTTTCCATGGTGACTTGTAAGGATATGCAGTAATTTGGATCGCAACTCACGTGAAAAACTCGGAATTTTGGCAATCTCCTCAGTAAGAAGTTCGATCCCTAAGATAATATGCCCAAGGAGTCGCCCTTCCGTTGTCACTTTAATCCCTCTGGTGTAAGAATACTCCCCCATCTTCCCAATATCATGTAAAAGCGCGCCCGTTATAACTAAATCACAGTTCATTTTGGGGTAATGCCCAGCAATCCCCTCTGCAATCTCAGCCACTCTTACACTATGCTCCCAAAGCCCGCGTAGATAGGCTTGATGAATTTTCATGGCCGCAGGGGCTTGCCGATAGGCTGGACCCCATACCGGGTGAGTTAGAAACTGTTCTAATAGGGCTTTAAGTTGAGGTTGTGTAATCTTATCCGAAAGGGACTTTAAGCGATTTTCCAACTCCTCGGCAGTGACAGGAGAACTTGGTAATAGGTCGGATAAACTTACATCTTCTTTGGGAATTAACCGAATCTTTTCAATCGTAAGATCAAGGGTGCCACGGTATTCAGAAGCGAGCCCTTTGACACGAAAAATATCCTGATTATTTAACCATTCAAGGACTTGTCGGTCATAGTTCCACATTTTTCCTTGAATCATTCCCGAGCAGTCTTGGCACATCAAGGATAGATATGCTCCAGGCTTTTGCCGAAAGGGAACTTCTTTCCATTCATTGACCAGGACAGTTCCCTCAAACCGTTCCCCAGCTTTACAATCTTTCAGCATATAATAAATTCTTCCTTTCATTTTACAGCCTTGTTATAGCATAACAGAGTAGAGAGACATTTTGATGAAATTTCATTTCATTCATTGGCATGGCCATATCCATATTTTGATCGCTCTTGGGAATATTAGATATAAAGAAAATAAATAGGGTGTGTTTAAATATGGAATTAATTAATATGACTGCCAGGATTTTAACAATTATACCCTTAATATTAGTTATAACCTTATACATGGGGAAACGTTCTATAGGGGAGCTTCCTGTTTTAGACTTTTTGGCCATCCTTACTTTAGGTACGATAGCGGGCTCGGATATAGCCGATCCAAGTATTGCTCACATAACCGCTGCAGTAGCAATTATTTTAATTGGTTTATTTCAAAAAATCATAACGACATTAATAATCAAGTATAGAAGATTAGGGCACTTGCTTACCTTTGAGCCCACTATTGTTATTCAAGATGGACAGTTTATTGTGAACAATCTTAAAAGACTTCGTTATTCCATCGATAATATTCTTCAGATGTTGCGGGAAAAAGATGTCTTTGATCTTAGCGATGTACGAATTGGTATTATCGAAGCAAACGGATATTTATCCGTCTTAAAACAGGATAGCAAAGCCTCCGTTACTCTAGAGGATATGAATTTAACTAAAAAAAGCGCTTCTCTCTCGTACCCAGTAATAGTCGATGGGTAGATCTATGAAAATGTATTGTTAAAACTCGAGCTTTCGAGTGATTGGCTCAAGCAGCAATTACTTAACCTTAATATCAAAACTGCCACGGATGTCTTCTTTGCATCCGTCAATACAAAAAAGGAACTCCATGTTTCTCTAAAAAGCTATATGGAAGATAAGCAAAACATTTTTCCTCTTGTAAACTAATGAATGCAAATGAATTGCACGTTCACCAAAGCTCCGGAGCGGCTCGTTTGTTGGCGAAGCTAACGCACATAACCACTGGGATATTCTGAATGTGCGACCAATGTGCGTCTTAACGCTTCGCCGACTGCACTCGACACGCTCCTCCCGCTTAATGGTTCTCTTTGCAATATCATTTCATTCATTGGCCTAGTTACGTCGTAGGTCGGTTTACCGTTAGGTGAACCTTTGTAGTGAGCACGCTAAGCATATTTGCGTAATAAACGCAAACAGCGTCACAACCCCAAACCATTCCCAAACCCCGTCGACCCTAGCTAGAGGAAGTTTCTTAGCTTAGGGAGCACGGAGAGTGGAATTGCGTCAATGAGCGCAGTCGATAAGGCGTGAAGAAACGCATTGGTCGCACATGCAGAAAGCCCAGAGGTTATGCGTTTTAGCCTTAGCGACAAGCGAATAGCAATGAAACGTGTGCGACTGGGCTAATAAACTGACTCCCGATAGTTCCCCAACGTTTCTTGGACTCGCTTAAGAATAAGTTCTCGAAGCTCCATTGGTTCCAGGATTTCTGCTGCAGATCCAAACCCTAAAACCCAGGTTATAAATTCATTGACCCCAATAATGTCATCTTCAAAAAGAATCGCCCCGTCCTCTAACGTGGTTATTTTACTTGATCGATGCGCCACATCTTTATGCACCTTGGCAACCGTTTGCGAACGATTCTGAAAGCGTACTTTAACTCGAATCAAATCTCCGTACTCCATCCCCCAACGCGGTCCAAACCAAGCCTTAAGTGAAAATCCTTCCGGATAAGCAAACGTCTCGCTGGTCTCATGCACTTCCCGGACGTTGTTTAAATGATAAGTTTTGATAATATCCCCCTGCCGAGCGGCTAAATACCAATATCTTAAACGAGAATAGTAGATGATACCAAGTGGGTCTACTGTTATCTTTCGGCTATTAAACGAAATCGTTATACGTCGATTAGTCCGAATAGCATTTTCGATAAGAGGGAATGTTTTTCCCTGAATAGGCTCTAAAGGTGTGAGTTCTCCTTTGATATAGCGATAGGTCTCTTCCTCCCCCAAGTCAAAGCCAGACAGGATCTTTTGTCTTAGCCCTTCTTTCAGAGCATTATCCTCTTGAAGAAAATCAAGTGTATTCAGTACTCCTATCGCTTCACGAACGTTCAGATGAACGGGGGTGTAGCTTTTTTGAGCTGCTGCCATGAACCATTTGACTTCCGGCAGAAACAAACCCTCTTCACATTCATCATTTCCTTCATCATGATCAGTGTACAAAGGAATCGAATTTTCGGTTGAGGAAACTAACACCTTTAGATCCTGTTTCATCGTCCCCCAAGGAACACCACATCCATCGGCTAAAGCACGCCCGCATATCCCTTGAGGGTGAGCTTCAATTAAGGCCATTATTTTCCCCATGCGCTCAATTGAGTCTCTCAAGCTATAATTGTACATCAAAATACCTCACATAAATAAAGTTTAGTTTAAGGGGCTTAAAAAATATTATAACATTATTATCATGACCTATCGCATGTATTGTAGTCGTTAACTTTAGATAATAAGCGAGAAGTACATTCCCTGCAAACTTGAGAACTATTTAAATTTTTTATTAAAAATTAAACATTTGTGTATCAGGCTCGTAACGCGATAGGGATGACATAGGGTATTTTGAGACAAAAAAAATTTTCGTTTGAATGCCAGAAGATAGGAACTGGTCGAAACCGATGAAACGACAAACAATCGAGGAGGTCCTGATCTTCCAAAACCGAAAAAGCCCCAGAGGTGCTGGGGGTGTAAGGCAATGTGCATATGTACTTATGTTGTTCTTAATAATTTCTCCCAGTCATCAGGAAAGCCAAGCATTTTTAAGTTAACACTACTGTGTTCTTCCGTTAACCCTTTTAGTCCGCTAATAAATGATCTCCACTCTGATCGATTTAAGCACAGCATCCCCAGTGCATATAGCACACTGAATATCCGGCTATCATTAAATCTACTCTTTGCCATTTTATCTAACTTTGGCTTAATTTTTAAGGTGCGATCATATAGTCTCCCGTAATGAGCACATATATTTCTTATACCCGAGAAAACATAAAGCCAGTTCTGTACAAAAGGAAAAGCAATACTATAATATTTAGTCGATATAAGCTTCTTATCCTCATTTTTTAGATTAGAAAACATTTTTGAAAGCTGCCCGAACGACATCACTTCAATTGCAACCCATACTGGAAAGTTCCCCCCATACTTATCTATATGGTGTTTTATAAAAAGCTCGTCTTGTCTTCGGCTGATATTCTTTTCAATGAAGCCCAGCATTTCTTTGTGGTACTCTTGCTTTTGAAAATTCGTATCTTCTCTGTAGCCCATTGGTCCGTATTTATGGGCTAGTTCATATGCAATATGAGTTCGAAAAGCTATTTCAATGCCTTCCAGTACTTCTAAAATCATATTTCTTAGTTTTTTATCAAATTCATAAATATAGTATACGTCCTCAAAAGTAACACCATCATAAAATTTATTATCCTCTTTTAGCGTGAGCATATAAGCACTTAAACGATAGTAATTTACTCTTTTCAAAATTTTCTCTGCTTGATAAGCATCAGGTATACACATATTTCTAGCTTTTAGAATGCTCACTTGATCTTGATATGTTGTTGGCTCTTTTACTGGGTATTTCATATTTAACCTCGTAATCAAAAATGTCCCGCCGTGGTACGCATTGTTAAGAGGCGTGGCGGGTTCTATTAATACTATAATACGTTAACAACATTCATATTGTCAATTAAATTTTTTAGACTTTTAGGCCCTTATTTGAAACATCTCTGGCTCTGCTTGGGTTCGATTATGCCCCATTTTGAGTTGATCTGTTACACGCATGCAGCGTCATAAATATAGGTAGTAACCTTGGTGCTTGGTTCGACAAGTGAAGAATTTGATCCCCATGTCGGGAGCGACCAGGGATTTGGTTATCTAAGGACTATACCCAAATGATTTCAATCCACGCTCCCATGTCGGGAGCGACTAACGACTGCGGCCAGGATGCAAGGTGCGTTTATATTTCAATCCACGCTCCCATGTCGGGAGCGACAAACAAACCATTCTTACACGATGCAAAATAGCTTATTTCAATCCACGCTCCCATGTCGGGAGCGACTCACAAAAGCCATATAATTTCAGAAGTACAAAAAGATTTCAATCCACGCTCCCATGTCGGGAGCGACCATAGAAATTTAAAATTTGTTTGCCAAGACAAAGATTTCAATCCACGCTCCCATGTCGGGAGCGACTATAATAGGCATTCAGCCTTAAATAAAGAAAGAAGATTTCAATCCACGCTCCCATGTCGGGAGCGACTTTTGGTTAGTTGGGATTGATTTTAAGATTTTTTATTTCAATCCACGCTCCCATGTCGGGAGCGACGGATAATATTGTCGGAGTTAGATTGTTGAGGATCGATTTCAATCCACGCTCCCATGTCGGGAGCGACCGGACGGTAGTTACTATGACCGTCCTTAAAATCAAATTTCAATCCACGCTCCCATGTCGGGAGCGACATGAACGGGACAGGCAAAAGAGCATTTACTAAGGGATTTCAATCCACGCTCCCATGTCGGGAGCGACCAACCGTATGTTTAAAAACTCAGGCATTGATCCTATTTCAATCCACGCTCCCATGTCGGGAGCGACTAGGTAAGAAAACCTTTGTTACAAGGATGTACAGATTTCAATCCACGCTCCCATGTCGGGAGCGACGATACCTGTAGAGGGTATTTATTTGTAGATTTTAATTTCAATCCACGCTCCCATGTCGGGAGCGACCAACGCTCAAAAAGAAATTCCCAACTGCCCATTTTATTTCAATCCACGCTCCCATGTCGGGAGCGACTAAGACAAATTAAAATGTCTGGATAGTAATGGGATTTCAATCCACGCTCCCATGTCGGGAGCGACGAAGCGTTAGATAGCGTTAAGGTGGCCGCATAAATGATTTCAATCCACGCTCCCATGTCGGGAGCGACATAAGGGGCCTTATCGAGACCGAGATAAAACATAATTTCAATCCACGCTCCCATGTCGGGAGCGACATAAATACATTTCCATTTTCATCCAAGAATTTATATTTCAATCCACGCTCCCATGTCGGGAGCGACCTCTATCAGATAATATAATATTATGATCTAATAACCATTTCAATCCACGCTCCCATGTCGGGAGCGACAAACTTCATATTCATTAACGGATGATGGTACAGGATTTCAATCCACGCTCCCATGTCGGGAGCGACTTCATATTTCATTTAATTTTCCTCCTCTTATTAAATTTCAATCCACGCTCCCATGTCGGGAGCGACACATTCAGCACCTATGGCACGGTCGGACCACGTTGATTTCAATCCACGCTCCCATGTCGGGAGCGACCTTATTTTTTTCATCAATTTTCATACTCCAGTGGGATTTCAATCCACGCTCCCATGTCGGGAGCGACCTACTGAAGCCGTAAAAACTCAATTGACTAATGCATTTCAATCCACGCTCCCATGTCGGGAGCGACCCTAAGGATAATAGCGATGCGAAGGTTTATTATCAATTTCAATCCACGCTCCCATGTCGGGAGCGACCTAAATAATGCGGTCATCCTTAAAATAAACTTGATATTTCAATCCACGCTCCCATGTCGGGAGCGACTCTAATTAAGGAGGTAGCTTAAATGTCAAAAAATATTTCAATCCACGCTCCCATGTCGGGAGCGACATAAATACCGCAAACTCAATAAAACCTTATCAGCAATTTCAATCCACGCTCCCATGTCGGGAGCGACCTAATCTCAAAATAAAACAAGGTCAAGAATACAATTTCAATCCACGCTCCCATGTCGGGAGCGACCAGCGTGTAGCCGCCAACCTATTCCGCAACGAAGAAGATTTCAATCCACGCTCCCATGTCGGGAGCGACTTGCAAAAAAGATGCACGACAGATGGAAACCGGATATTTCAATCCACGCTCCCATGTCGGGAGCGACAAGACACTCAGGAATGGGCAGCTTATGCTCAAGACATTTCAATCCACGCTCCCATGTCGGGAGCGACAATATTCAATATCCCGCGAATCGTTGCTAGATTAATTTCAATCCACGCTCCCATGTCGGGAGCGACCTTTCAACGTAGCGTACGAGGATGCGACCATTACTATTTCAATCCACGCTCCCATGTCGGGAGCGACTCGTAAGGAGCGGGGCGAGAAGGAGAGTTGATGATATTTCAATCCACGCTCCCATGTCGGGAGCGACCAACGTCACCTACTGAGCATATAGCTGGTCAAAGGATTTCAATCCACGCTCCCATGTCGGGAGCGACACATTCAGCACCTATGGCACGGTCGGACCACGTTGATTTCAATCCACGCTCCCATGTCGGGAGCGACTTTTTGTTTCTGCTCCAATGGTAATTTGCTCCCTCATTTCAATCCACGCTCCCATGTCGGGAGCGACCACAGACATTTAACCCCCTCAGTCCTACAATCCCAATTTCAATCCACGCTCCCATGTCGGGAGCGACATTACCCCCTTAATTCAATTTCCCTAACTGTTCAAATTTCAATCCACGCTCCCATGTCGGGAGCGACTTTCGGCAGTTCGTTTTTCACAAACTTCTCCCCAAATTTCAATCCACGCTCCCATGTCGGGAGCGACTATAAAAATATTGAAAGGCAGGTAAAATACATATATTTCAATCCACGCTCCCATGTCGGGAGCGACAATAAAACCTTATATTTTATTCACTACGCAAGAGATTTCAATCCACGCTCCCATGTCGGGAGCGACTTGATGAAAATGTATTTTATTGCGATAATTGCGAAATTTCAATCCACGCTCCCATGTCGGGAGCGACTGGATCTTTTCCACCTTCTGCCATTTTTAAACGGATTTCAATCCACGCTCCCATGTCGGGAGCGACCTGCTCTCTTTAAAATCAAAAATAATTTTAAGGAAATTTCAATCCACGCTCCCATGTCGGGAGCGACCATGATTATATATCATCTCCTTATATGGTATTTTAATTTCAATCCACGCTCCCATGTCGGGAGCGACACTAATACAATCTAACAATAACATAAAATTACCCAATTTCAATCCACGCTCCCATGTCGGGAGCGACTGAAAGGGTAATTTCATCGGATGAAAAGACAAAATTTCAATCCACGCTCCCATGTCGGGAGCGACTATTGTGACCACTGCAACGAGTATTTTAAGAACGAATTTCAATCCACGCTCCCATGTCGGGAGCGACACCTATGGTAACCATCAACCAATACATCTGATAAATTTCAATCCACGCTCCCATGTCGGGAGCGACAACTAGAAAGATACTTGGAGGCGATGCTTAATGGATTTCAATCCACGCTCCCATGTCGGGAGCGACAATAATAGCCCTACATTTGCTATTAACCAGTTTACATTTCAATCCACGCTCCCATGTCGGGAGCGACATCTTTCATAGCTGATAAATCGATATTTAATTTAATTTCAATCCACGCTCCCATGTCGGGAGCGACCAGCCGGGAAAGTGGTAATATGTAACTTTCCAATATTTCAATCCACGCTCCCATGTCGGGAGCGACCAATAATACCCCTACATTTGCTATTAACCAGTTTACATTTCAATCCACGCTCCCATGTCGGGAGCGACGTAACAGATTATGATCACCCTTTCGATAACTATATTTCAATCCACGCTCCCATGTCGGGAGCGACTATAATTTGCATTAGTTTCTAATATTTCGAAGTCAATTTCAATCCACGCTCCCATGTCGGGAGCGACTCAAGTGCCTTAAAGGATACAAACGGCTTGCCGTTATTTCAATCCACGCTCCCATGTCGGGAGCGACGCCATACCCAATACGACATAGATTAGAGGCATAAATATTTCAATCCACGCTCCCATGTCGGGAGCGACCATATCATCAGCACTTACTCTTCGTCCACAATCTATTTCAATCCACGCTCCCATGTCGGGAGCGACACCTTCATACGCGTTAACACCATCAATTAGTACATATTTCAATCCACGCTCCCATGTCGGGAGCGACCAAAAGCTTTTGAAGCTTTCATTGCACGATTTAAAATTTCAATCCACGCTCCCATGTCGGGAGCGACGTTTCACCATATATGTATATATTGGTGAGTTCTCTATTTCAATCCACGCTCCCATGTCGGGAGCGACGGTCGATAGGCAAATAAGGGGACTCATTGAAACCATTTCAATCCACGCTCCCATGTCGGGAGCGACTAGTCAGTGCTATTGTATACCCTTCACTAGCACCAATTTCAATCCACGCTCCCATGTCGGGAGCGACTAATAATTCCTGAATAAAGTATAAGCAATAGCCTAATTTCAATCCACGCTCCCATGTCGGGAGCGACTAAATTCTATCAAAACGCTTCTGCAAGTGTTAAGATTTCAATCCACGCTCCCATGTCGGGAGCGACCTTGCGCGAAAAGTCTCTTGGATTAAACATAATCATTTCAATCCACGCTCCCATGTCGGGAGCGACCCGTGACTATTTTCATTGCTTCGACAATATATCCATTTCAATCCACGCTCCCATGTCGGGAGCGACTGTTGCCGACACAGCAGTAGTAACCGGTATAACGGATTTCAATCCACGCTCCCATGTCGGGAGCGACAAAAAGGAGATGCAGCACAATGACCAAAGCACAAAATTTCAATCCACGCTCCCATGTCGGGAGCGACCTGTTTAACACCTAACTATATAAGAGTGCAGGACTATTTCAATCCACGCTCCCATGTCGGGAGCGACCATTGTCAACATTGCAATTCTGACCGTACTCGCAAATTTCAATCCACGCTCCCATGTCGGGAGCGACTTAATATCAGATACATATTTAAAGGAGGTTTTTTTATTTCAATCCACGCTCCCATGTCGGGAGCGACTCAAGTGCCTTAAAGGATACAAACGGCTTGCCGTTATTTCAATCCACGCTCCCATGTCGGGAGCGACACTCTGAAAAAACAAATATCATTACAAGAATAAAATTTCAATCCACGCTCCCATGTCGGGAGCGACCATGCTTAGCATTTAAGACTGCAATGATATCATAATTTCAATCCACGCTCCCATGTCGGGAGCGACTTCGGTAACGCCAGCAATAGATACGATAATACAAATTTCAATCCACGCTCCCATGTCGGGAGCGACGAAGGACTTAAAATTACAGACATTGAAACAATAAAATTTCAATCCACGCTCCCATGTCGGGAGCGACATGGGCATTTCTTGCGCTAGATAAGACAAAAAAAAATTTCAATCCACGCTCCCATGTCGGGAGCGACCAAAAAATGGAATATGGAAATAGTATTTCGTTAAATTTCAATCCACGCTCCCATGTCGGGAGCGACATCCTCTTGGGTCCTGGGTCCGATTCATCAAGGGGATTTCAATCCACGCTCCCATGTCGGGAGCGACATTGTATTGCCATTATCATAAATAGTCATTAATTCGATTTCAATCCACGCTCCCATGTCGGGAGCGACGATATATTATTCGTTAGTATTGTCTATTGTATTAATTTCAATCCACGCTCCCATGTCGGGAGCGACTTGTCAAAGATAAAGATTTGAACTATGAAAGTGTTATTTCAATCCACGCTCCCATGTCGGGAGCGACGCAAGCGTAATAAAACAGTACTGCTAATCAATCCTATTTCAATCCACGCTCCCATGTCGGGAGCGACTTTGATACCTCTATGGGGTATTTTTGTGTAGATTTTAATTTCAATCCACGCTCCCATGTCGGGAGCGACAATATCCAAATGCAAACACATTCCCAATATACTAGATTTCAATCCACGCTCCCATGTCGGGAGCGACTTCTGAATGTGGCGTAGATCACAAAACGGTCGATTTCAATCCACGCTCCCATGTCGGGAGCGACTACAGATATAGTTCTAAGCAAAACAAAGCCCTCAATTTCAATCCACGCTCCCATGTCGGGAGCGACGCAACATTTGAACTACCACCCAACATGAGTGAAGAAATTTCAATCCACGCTCCCATGTCGGGAGCGACCTTATCATTAAAGTAAAAAATAAAAATATGGAGGCATTTCAATCCACGCTCCCATGTCGGGAGCGACGAGAGGGGATATTATAAAAGGAGTTGTCTTGCAATATTTCAATCCACGCTCCCATGTCGGGAGCGACATATAACCATATTTTTTGAGTTCTGCTTGTAATTCTATTTCAATCCACGCTCCCATGTCGGGAGCGACGAGCCATGACTTTTTCTTCTTCTTCATAGTTATTATTTCAATCCACGCTCCCATGTCGGGAGCGACCGTTAACGCCATCAATAAGTACGTGATAGCTACCAATTTCAATCCACGCTCCCATGTCGGGAGCGACGTAATATTTTGCTTAAGTATGTTAATGGCAACTAATTTCAATCCACGCTCCCATGTCGGGAGCGACTGCAAAAACTAACCAAAATCCATTCAATTTGCAAGATTTTTGTTAGTTTTTTACATTTTTATTACGAATCACATCACTCCTATAATATATTTTACTTTTCACAGTGCGTTTTCACTAAATTTACGGTGCGAAAGCTCCGGTAATTTCGTGTTAACTATACATTCGCACTATACTATAAGAGTGCCCTCAACATCAAAAGACCCTTTTGCACCTATATGCTCGACCTTACTTTTGTAATTATTTCCTAAAAAATAAAACCGTAGGCTATCAGTATCTTTATTAATAATTTGCTCAAGTTTATGCTGGACCTCACGGAATTTAGCTGCATCGAGTACACATTCAAATACAGAATTCTGAACACGTTGACCATAATTCACACATTGCTTCGCAACTTGGCGCAAACGTTTTCTTCCAATCGGGGTTTGTGTATTTACGTCATAGGTGATAAGTACTAACATTAAATCTCACCTACTTCCACATAAAAGTCGGATATCCGTCCAAATCGCCTCGAATAAACCTAGCAAGCAACATTGCTTGAGCATAGGGCACAAGTCCCCATTCTAATTTTTCTTGTAAAAACGGATGTGTAATTATCTCCTGTTTCTTGCTTTGCCAAGCTTTTAGAATATCTTTTCTTGTCTCATCATCCATGTTAACTGCGCCATTTTCCTTTTGGGTAAACCCGTCTGCATTAATTTCTCTTTTATTGATTAAGGAAATAACAAACCGATCAGCATAAACCGCACG
>LOEW01000043.1 GCA_001516045.1 Desulfosporosinus sp. BRH_c37 | reverse complement strand
TGCCAAATCCACACTGCAGGAGTATGCGCAATGAGTTGCAGTGTGGCGATAAGCTCGTCCGCTTATCGTCGTGGCACCGCGACATCAGTCCATCCTTGGACAAGCCCGTTGAGTTTCTTCACGCCTTATCGACTGCGCTCATTGACGCAATTCCACTCTCCGTGCTCGCTAAGCTAAGAAACTTCCTCTAGCTTAGGTCGACACGGGGCAGGACGACGGTGTGAGCTTTCTTGTGGGCTGTTTGCGTCTCTGACGCAAAAGCGCGGTGTAGTATGTCAAGGGGACGGTTCGTGCGCTTGTCAAGACGCTTTATCGTTTGCACTCATTGACGCAATTCCATTCTCCGTGCTCACTAAGCTAAGAAACTTCCACTGTGCTGGGATCTCACGGGGGTTTGGAACGACAGAGAAATTCGTGGCGCTGATTGCTTTTGTCGAGGCAAAATTCTCTTAGCTGCTTATTACGGGGTCTAACGATAATTATTTTTTAATGGGCTTAAAAATAACTTGAAAGAGGGGAAAAAAGAGTGGCCAATTTAAAAATCAGTATTTTAGTTGAGAATACGGTTGGAGTAACTTCGGGAGTATTTGCTGAATGGGGTTTAGCAATGTTACTTGATTTCGGCAAAGAATTAATCCTCTTCGACACGGGTGAACAAGGTAGTTTAATCAATAACGCTCAAGTATTGGGTATCGACCTACATAAGATAACTAAAGTTGTGCTTAGTCACGGTCATTATGATCATACAGGAGGTTTGCTAAGCTTACTTAAGTATAGGGGTGAGGTGCCTGTCTATGCTCATCCGGATTTGTTTGCAGGGCATTACTCGAAGAAAGCTGGTGCAAATGAAAAATATATTGGTGTACCTTATATTTTGGAACAGTTGGAAAGTATCGGTGCACGTTTTTGTTGGCATAAAGAACCTCTGCAAATTAGTCCTAATCTATGGTTAAGCGGGGAAGTACCTCGTCAAACGGTCTATGAAAAGGGCGATGAACGCTTGGTACAGTTTCAAGCGGAAGGGCTTATTAATGATCCGTTTCGTGATGATTTGAGCCTTTTTTACACAACGGAAAAAGGTCTAGTCGTTATACTAGGTTGTGCTCACTCTGGTTTAGTTAACATTATCGAACATGCTAAACAAGTCACGGGACAGTCGAATATTAGGGCCATCATCGGTGGAACTCATTTGGGACCAGCCAATTCGCTTCAACAAGAACGAACCATTGAGTATTTAAAAACTCTTGACTTTGAACTTTTAGCCCCTAACCACTGCACTGGACTTCCAATAGCCAGTCGTTTGGCTAGGGAATTTCCTGATCAATTTTGCTGGGCCACAACAGGAACTATCTTGGAGATTATTTGAAAAAAGGATAGGATTGAATTGAATCTGTATCCTACGTACTTCAGAGAACAGAGAAAACTATTACAATACGAAACCCGAGAATGATCAAGACGCCCAATAAATTGAGGGCGTTTTTTTTGTCCAGAAAGGGGTTGGCCGGATTGGGTGAGCAAGAATAGGACTTCTGAGGGTAATCATAACAAACGGACCTATATCATGCCTAATCAGCCCTCCTACATAAGGTGGAGGCCTAAATTTTCAGATAATTTTCAGTAAACATTCAGGCAAGATTCAGCCTTATTTCAGTTTGATATTACATAATTATATTCGTCGACAAGAATTGATTGTCATTATACTTCTGAGCGAGCCGACGATCTGTACTTTTAGGGAGGAGACTTTTGAATGCATAAGGTTAGCGTACTTAGAGTAGTAAGCTCAGTGATAGTAATGTTGCTCTCTTTCATTAACGCGAACGTTCAGCCAGCTCTCGCCGAAACTGCCCAAAGTCAGTCATTTGTTCCGTTAACGGCTAGTAACGTTACCCCATTACTTAGTAATAGTGAAGTCATAAAAACTCGTGATATTGAGCCCGATAAGCAACTAGATATAACTGTCGCACTTAAGTTTCGTAATAAAGATGATTTAAAGGAGAGAATAAATAAAGCTCGTAATGAAGGTGTTTTAGGACGGGTTATGAGCGACCGGGATCTGGAAGATCGCTTTCTGCCGGAAGTAAACTCACACAACAAGGTCGTAGATTTTTTAACGACTAGCGGGTTAAAGGTTACCAAAACTTATCAAGGGCGCATGGCCATTCAAGTAAGTGGTACTGCTCAAGAAATTGAAAAGGCTTTTAATATAAGTATTAGTTATTATTCAGAAAATGGAAATGAATTTTTTGCTAATAGCACGCAACCACAATTACCAGAAGAGATTGCGGGATTAGTTGAATGCGTAGCAGGTCTCAACAATTTACATATGAAACCCGCATCTTCCTGGCAAGATGCAGCGACCTCTATGACTACGAATAGCACAACTTCTTATACGCCTCAGCAAATTCAAAAGGCATACAATCTCACGACAGCATACACAAATAATATCAATGGACAGGGTGTAAACCTAGCCGTTGCAACTTATAATTCTTTTAAACAAAGTGATATTAGCTATTTTTTAAATCACTTTGGGATTTCCGGAACAAAGTCAATTCAAGTTATACCTGTGGACGGAACTCCCACGTATGACGAGGGTGGTTCAGGTGAGACTACTATGGATATCGAATGTGCATTGTCTAGTGCACCAGGGGCGCAACTCATGGTATACGATGGAGCTGATTCTACCATGACAACAGGAATTGACCTGTTTACGAAAATAGTAGATGATGGGCTGGCGAACGTAGTTAGTTATAGTTGGGGTCTAGAAGAGCGTTATTGGGATACGTCCCAAATAACCGCGATGAATAATTTGTTTGCTGCTGGTGCGGCTAAAGGGATAACATTTCTGGTAGCTTCCGGAGATAATGGCAGTTACGAAATTAGTTATCCGGCAACCGATCCATACGTTACTTCTGTAGGCGGAACGACTTTGAATTTAAATTCTAGTACTGGTTTGATTTCCACAGAAGGTGGTTGGAGTGGCAGTGGTGGAGGCAGTAGTACTCTTTTTTCCCAGCCAACTTGGCAACATACTGTTTTGCCGTCATCTAGTGGAAAGAGGCTGTTCCCAGATGTATCACTCGACTCCAATCCGAAAACCGGCTACAGTATTTATTTCGGCGGCAATTGGTATACATATGGCGGCACAAGTGCCGCGGCCCCGGAATGGGCAGCTATCTTCACTTTAGTTGATCAGAGTAGAGCGAACAATGGGTTGACCCCAATAGGGTTAGCCAATTCAGCCTTATATTCATTGACAGGCCAGTCGGTATTTCATGATATAACAAGTGGTTCAAACGGCTATTATAAAGCTACTGCAGGCTATGATATGGTAACAGGTCTGGGCTCCGTTGATGCATGGAAACTTGTCAAGGCACTTTCTAATTTCACAAGTGGAGCGGTGCCGGCAAGTGTGAAAGACTTGGGTGTAAATAGCCCAAGTGCAAATGAATTAGATTTAACGTGGAGTGCCGTAAGCGAAGCAACAAGCTATAAGGTTTATCGATCCTCTAGTGCTACAGGAAACTATACCTTAGTAGGAACAAGCACGAGAGCAAGCTATAGCGATCTTAACCTAACAGCAAGCACCACATATTACTACAAAGTAAGTGCGGTAAATATCAACGGTGAAGGATCACAATCCAGTGCGGTAAAAGGCGTTACAGCCACGCAGGTAACTGGAGTTGCCTTAAATAAAATCAGTACTTTGATAAATATAGGTGGTTGTGAAGCGTTAGTAGCCACAATTTCACCGACCAACGCTACTAATAAAAATCTTACTTGGGATTCGAGCGATCCTGCCATAGTAACAGTAGACTCATCTGGCAGTATTATAGGCTTAAAAGCTGGGAAGTCAATTATCACAGTGACTACTGAGGAAGGAAGCAAAACCGCAACATGTACAGTTGAGGTTAGCGCTAACACTAACGCACTCCCTGCCCAGCAAAACATATCTCTGGACAAAGAATGGCGTATCACTTTTAATCAAGCAGTCGATGAGACTACACTGCAAGATAATATTCTTATGTGGCGAATAGATACAGCAACTCAAACAAAGATTAAGGTGGACATTACGCCTGTTATTGATCCAACTAGTTCTAAGATAGTGATTGTAAAACACATTTCCTCGTTTATTGCAGGGGCTAGTTATGAACTGTCAGTGAATGTTGGGGTAAAAAACTTGTCGGGAAGTCTATTATCCGGTTCGAGTAGTTTATCATTTATTACCGCAACACAATGATATTTGGTAGTTTTCGCTCAATTTAGACTTCGAAAAGAAAAAAGATTTTGTGAACAATCGAAAAACCCTGCCTTATGTCTACCTATTAAACATTCTTAATGGTAAAAAAGGTGCAGTTTAAAGAGTTAACTCAGATAGAAGATAAAGGGTCGCAAAGGTTCGGAAAGGAAGAACAAGAATACTTAAAACAACTAGCCATCGATGAAAGGGTTGTACATTACTGCAGAGTGATGTATGAAATATATCGGGAAAAGGCAACAAAAATCATTCAAGCAATTCCCATTCCAGAAAAACGCAAAGAGAAGATGATTAAACTTGTTGAAGAAGGTGTTTAGGCGGCAAGCATATTACATTGCAAGTGCGCCTTTGTTTTATTATCACTCGGATATTTTGTTGCTATTATTAATCAAGCTCACGTAGGTCTTAATCTTATGAACGTAAATGAAAAATGGATTATGACTTCCATCATTTCATTTTGAGAAGAAACTGGTCGTCTGTTTCCAGTGGAGATAAGATGATTCTGAATGAAAGATGGACAACAAAAAGAACCCCCAATGGAGTTCCTGCTTTGTCCTGACACCTTTATTACCTAATTAGTCATAGATAGGGAATATAGATTGCATCCAGTTTTGTCTTCCATGCAGTACCCTAGCAATTACAATACGATCCCCTAGTACTCTATAAAATATACTGTATGGGGTTACTACAATACGCCTGTACCCACGTTGTACACCAGGTGCGTCTTCTTCAGGGATAACCGAACCCATCTCCGGGAAATCTGATAGCTTCCTTATACCTTCATAGATAAGTACTCGTAATTTTTCGGCAACTTGTCTACTATCATGAGAAATGTAAGAGAATATACTGTCAATATCGTAATAGGCCATTTCCGATAATACAATTTTCTTACTCATTTTCTATCCTTTTTTTTATCTCTGTAAAGGTTTCCTCAAAATCCCGCATAGGTATCCCTGCAGCAATTTCAAGGTCAACCTCCGACAACATCTGCCCTAACCGCTGCCGAGCCATCAACTTCTGATAGGCTTCATGGCTCATCACCACCAGATCGGCTTCGCCGTTCTTGGTCACAACCACGGGAGCCTGGGTTTCGTGGCATAACTTTGAAAAAGAATTATAATCATGACGAATTGCTGTTGAAGGCTTGATGTTCGATATAATATTTTCTTGCCAGCTCATGCCACTCACCTCTTTAGCCATTATTATGTCAATATTATATCATTCTCATGAATTGAATTCAAGTACGACGTATCTTACCAATAAACATATTTTGGCAAACATTGAATGTTACTTCCAAGCGAAAGCGGCAAGTTCTTTTTGTGTTCGGAGCTGACCGGCCGCTTGAATTCAGCCTGTCCGTTTATCTTATGAGTCTGCTTGTCCGGAGGTTACAGTCTGCGGCCAACCTATAAAAAAGTAACATTCCCCTTCCTCTTAATATGCATGTACAAGAAGACGTTAACGGGAGTGGAGGTTGTTTTTTTACTAATCTATATAGCGGCCATGCCTGTCCCAGAATCATAAGCGCTTCCGATTCTGGGACAGGCCGTTTAAATGAGGTTTGTCACACGCATAAGCCTGGCCTCATATTCTGTGAATAAAGTAGCAGAAAGGACAGGTAATATTATGAATGATTTAATCACAGATCGCACGTCGCTCGTGATCGCGGCTGAAATAAACACGATCAGACACCAAACCGGGAAAATACTTCTAGCCGGCGCCATTGAGATCGGCCGTCGCCTGAAGGAGGCCAAGGACCTGCTTCCTCATGGGGAATGGGGCAAGTGGTTGAAGGAATCGGTCAGTTACTCCCAGCGAACGGCCGACAAGCTGATGCAGCTCTGCGAAGAGTATGGGACGAAACTGCTTGCTTCCCCCGACAGTGACGGCAATTCAAAAGAGGTTTTATAATTTCCATAAAAATGTAGTAAAAACATATAGACCTACGCAATGTTTACCGGGTTCAAACTTAGTCAGGCACTCCTTGATAAAATTATAAATATACGTGCACCAGTACCAGAGAAAATGCAAGTACCCGTTACAGCAATATTTGACAAATCAGGAGCGAATGAATAATTGATATGCCTATGTGACAGTGAGTGGGGTACTCGGGGGTCCCCACCACTGGTACATAGGCATTATTATCATGGTGTAATTAACAGTATAAACCGTTAATAATTCGAATGGGTACTTATTTGTACAACTTATGGAGGAGTTTCACATAAATGCAGAATAGTATAATACATGTCGTATAATAATTTAGCTATATATCTGACTAGTGTTTAAAGCATAATCAGGCAGCCACAACTTCTACGGTATGGGGCAAGTTTGAATGTCGAAGGTTAGAGATAAATTGTATAACGAATATCATAGTAAAACAGAGTAAATTGGAGAAAAGCAGATTTTAAACTCAGTGTTAAAGCACGCTAAATTACCCCAGTTGTTAGGCCTTTTTATCGGGCGAAAATACCTAATCAGAGCAAAACTGTTTCGAATGTTTAATTAAACATAAACGGGCTTGTCACAATAGCTTGTTCGTAAGATCGTCCGAATTATTTCAATAATAATAGTGAATTAAGCATTTGCAAGATAGATTTTTGGGTTGGTGATTACTACACAGAGGGTTTGCGACATCGGAGAGAATATAAAAAGTATTAACCCGACGTCGCAAACCCTTGGAGCGAAGGAATGAACTATATCTGCAGATATGCAGATGACATTGGTTAACAAATAATTTAAAATGAGTAGATTAATTATGCAACTAAGGATGGCCTATACTTATTAATTTTTTCTGTTTGTACTGCACTGGTGTTACTTATTGAATGAATGCTGGTGTTATTGTCATAATCTTAGTTATCGGCCTCTTAAGAAAAAAAGTATGGTAACTTACCTTGGCTAAAGACCCATTTAATATTATCTAACTGTTATCGGTGGCGTTGATATTTTATGTCTAAATTCAGCCTATAATGCAGGGTTTTAACTTGCCAACTGGACCAGCGTGGCTTATAAAATCCCGCGCACTGAAATAGATAAATCCAAGGGACGCGATGATCTGTCACAAAGCGGTGTGTACTTCTTGTTTGGCACATCTGATGAAACCGATGAGAGCGTCGTATATATCGGTCAGGCTGGCGTGAGGAAAAACGGCGAAGGCATCCTCTATCGCCTGCAGGAACACAAACGCAATCCGGATAAGGACTATTGGACGGAAGCAGTCGTATTTACGACCTCAAATAACTCCTTCGGGCCGACGGAAATCAGCTACCTTGAAAACCGCTTCTGTGCTCTGGCGAACGAAGCGAAGCGCTATATTGTTAAGAATGGGAACGACCCTACCTCCGGAAACATCACGGAGGAAAAAGAGAGCGAGCTGGAAGAATTCATCGACAACGCCGAGATTGTCATGGGAACTCTGGAACATAAAGTGTTCGAGAAATTGGCGGATAATAAACCGAAAATCGAATAGCCGGATATGGCTGGTGATAACGATCTGCTGCTGCTTCACTTTAAGCGCAAAAGCAAGAAAAGCGGGCAAGTAATCGAAGCTGAATGCAAAAGAACGAACGAAGGGTTTGTGGTGCTCAAGGGCAGCCACATTGAGTCAATTGATTCCGAGAGCATACCGCCAGGCATTAAAGAAAGCCGAAGGAAAGCTCAGGTCGATGAAAATGGTGTGCTGCAGGAGGATGTTCTGTTTTGTAGTCCATCATATGTGGCAGCGTTTGTTATCGGCGGACACACAAACGGACTCGTTGACTGGAAAACTTCCGATGGCAGAACCCTAAAGGAAATTGAAGGCAGCGAATAACTCTTTAAACCAAATAGTATTTTTAAGGATGCATCATCATGAAAATGCACGTCGGTATTACTGATTACGACTGGTTTAAAACTTTAAAAAGAGAAAAATGTGACAAAGTTAACTTCTGGAAACCAGGCGGCAAAATAAACTTTAAAGCTTTGGATGAAGGAGACCTTTTTCTCTTTAAGCTGCACAGCCCGAACGACTATATTGTTGGTGGCGGTTTCTTCCTGAAGTTTTCCATTTTGCCGTCTTCCCTGGCCTGGAAAGCCTTCAGCGTGGCCAACGGCGCTGACAGCTTGAAGGTTTTATAGGACCAGATTTATAAATATAAGAAGACAGACCGGTTATCAGATCCGGACCCTAATATTGGCTGCATTATTCTGACTATGCCGTTTTACTTAATGAACAAATCATCAAGCCAAGAATCGGCCAGGGAGCTTTCAAGGTATTAATAACCGATGCTTATCAGAGAAGATGCGCGATCACTGGAGAGAAAACGCTGCCGATTTTGGAGGCCGCCCACATCAAACCCTATTTCCTGAATGGTCCGCATGCGATTAATAACGGTCTGTTGCTGAGACAAGATTTTCATACCTTATTTGACAGAGGGTACTTAACAATCGATAAAAATCTTACAGTTGAGGTCAGTCACCGGATCAAAGAGGATTTCGGCAACGGGCGGGAATACTACGCTTACCACGGAAGCCGGTTGATTGTTTTGCCGCAGACTGGGGAACAGCTCCCCAATCCGCAGTATTTGGAATGGCATAATGGGAATGTGTATCTGGGTTAAGGGATCGGAAAAAGATGGAGGACTTGACAACAACTTGGCCCGAGAGGAAAGTTGATTGTTAATATTAGAAAATGCTGTATAATAGTATCGATAAGGAAAATTTTGGAGGTTAGTATATCGATGAAGTTACAATAGCAAAAAAAGTTGTGCAGCTCGGTAATCACTTACAATCCAAGTATAAAATTTGGCATATTTTTAGGCTGTAGCTTTCGTGAAAAGAGGCGAGGAAAATGCAAAATAGAAGCATTTGGAGTCCAATAGAATTTGATACTAAATGGAATGACGTTAAGACAGAAAAATTTGATAATATTTTTCCCTCATGGGAAAGAAGGCGCGAAGAATTGAATAAGCATCCTGAACAATATAAGCGCTTTATTGACCAGTTAAAGAGAAAGCAAGCTATCGATACTGGTATTATTGAAAAAATGTACGACCTGAAAAAGGGTGTAACAGAAACTTTTATAAAAGAAGGCTTTGTAGATTCATATCTCCAGCATGGGGATTTAATTGACCGTGATGACAGGACAAAATATATAGATGCTTTGGAAAGTGCCGATAATCGCATCTATCAGCCGATAATTGATGTTTTTGCCTACAATCAAATTGCTTCAATAGAACGGGCGCTCAATTGGAAGACCGTTGAAGACACGACAGGATATGATAATGTATTAGATATGCTGAGTAAAAAACTGTTGGATTATCGAGTTGCTACAGCAGAGCAGCAAAACAGGCGTATCCTCAGCAATATGTTTAGTATTTTTGAGGTCATAAAACTTCAAATGGAGCATTTCGGAAATGATTTAATGCAAAAACTGAAGGCAACAATTGATATCAGCTTCTGTGCTCCAGACGAACCTCAGGCGTACTATTACGCCAGGCAAATTATTGATTATGCTAATAAGTTTAATTATTATATAAATTTATCATTGCCTAAATGTTGGGGAAGGATGTTTATTAATATAGACGGCACCAAGAAATACCGGTTGGTGTTATCCATTCACCATTACGGGTATGACAATAGTACTTTTGCTATTGGTGCATTCCTCTCTAAAACAATTTCAGAGGGGCCGGAAAATCAATCAATCAGAGAATCTCGCAGAGAGTATGTAGATATCCCGCTGGGTATTCCTCCGCTTACAATGTCTTCTGAAAAAGAAGTCTCAGAACTGATATCGTCCATTAACCAGCAGATAGAAATATCTATTATGGCTACACTCGCTTATATCGCAAATGAGCTTTGAGGTCACAAGTTATCCGTATAACGCCCATGCCTGTCCCATAATCGTAAGCGCTTACGATTATGGGACAGGCTGTTTATATAAGGTTTATTACACAAGTGAGCCTGGCCCCATATTCTGTTCTGTGCGCGAATCTCCAAAACAGTCAGAAAAAAAATGAAGCTGATTATGTTAAGAAAAGTGAAGCTTACTATTACGCCTTTTTAGCCAGAACCTTGTCTATTATAGCATCAATACGCTCCTGGGTACCGGGCTTGCATACTACTTGTAAAGGCTGGACCTGCATGAATTGTCGTGATCATCTGCAGATGTCACAAACACTATGCTGCATGTTGACATGGAATCGGATTGCCGTATTTGTTT
>LOEW01000042.1 GCA_001516045.1 Desulfosporosinus sp. BRH_c37 | reverse complement strand
CCACCTTTGCCAATTTCTATCATTTTGTTGACCTCAACAAAATGATCCGAAACCGCGAAACCACTGTTCATCATGCTTGCGCTCTCTTTATTGATTCTCTGTATTTTAATTATCTTCCGCGGTTTTTCTCTCCCCGTCCGTCTTTCGGTTTTTGGGCATCAAGGGGAATCACCCAGGCATTCCCGAAACGAACCGCTCCGGATATACGGCCTTTGGCACACAGCAGTTGCACTTGGCGGGGCGTTATACCCCATCTTTCTGCGGCTTCTTTTGTTGTTATCCCGTTCATTTCTAAGAACCCCTCGGAATGATTTGATATTTGTTTCATTATATCGCAGGAGCGAAATGTAGATTTGGTAATACCAAATATATCAAGTACCCTGTTGGATATACTTTACACAGGGGGTGTGTGTTTGAAAAAGCGACAATTACCGCTTGGCGACAGAAATATGATTGGCGCTCGTGTGACGAATGCGCGTGAAAACCTTGGAATAAAGCAAGTCGAGCTTCTTACAAAACTGCAAGCAGCAGGAATTGATATCAGCATTCCGGCTCTTTCCCTCCTGGAAGGGCAAAAGCGCCCTGTAACCGATTTAGAATTGAACGCTCTGGCGGATATATTAAAGGTTTCTGTAGATTGGCTTTTAGGTAGAGAATGAAAGAAGGGCTTGCATCATGGCAAACCCTTCTTTTTTATTAACCGTTTATTTCATTCCTGACTACTTCCTCAACTGCATTTCGGATATTGTTCATCCTCCCGATCCACTCCATCTGATTTTCGGCTTTGAGCTACTCGGTTACACCTAGCTGCTGGGCATATTCTCTAACCAACCTGTCAAGCATCTCCCGGGCCTGCATATCAACCTTTTGCCATGGATGCAACTGAATCATACTGGAAACCAATCTACAATTTTTTAGAAATGCAGTGGATTCCTACTTTAGTTGTGAATGGATAACCCGCTAGACCAGTTTTAAGAAGTTTTTCTTTGAGAGGAGCGAGTTCAGGAGAGGAGCCTCTGTCGAGTTGTTTCAAGCGCTAAGGACTTAGGACCTGATCCGAGCGCAAAAGCTGATAATCTTCGAGGGTGTAATGCCAAGCTTTTGCTTGCCTGGGGTAGATTAGATTTCAAGACAGTCTCTTCCTTTCCGTCTAGCCATGACTATAGCTTATGCTTACTTACCCCATAGCTTAGCTTATCAAGCATCGAACTTTACCATCCCAACTATAGCGGATCACGGTCACGTAGGAGGCATTCTTAGGCCGCACCAGTTCTGCGATGGCCAAATGAGATATGGTATCATAGTCACCCCAGAGGGCCTGGGAGTTCTTTATCGTCATAGTCGTTGATAGGAAGAATATCACTCCGTTGAAATCTCTTTCCGCTCCTTTTTCTGTCGTGCCTTATCCAGGCGTTCTTGATACATCTCTCGAATCCAAGTACTCACAGGTGCCTTCCATTGTTGGCTTGGGTTGGGGATATTTTTGAACAGACATTTCGCGCAATTCTTAAAGCTTTAAAGTCATCCTAATATCTCGTACAACCTCATCGATGCCTCGTCCAGCTACCTTTATGCGATAATTTGCTTTAGAGTAAAAACGACCAAAATACTTAATATCCAAGTTAATCTCACGCAAATAATGTGTCTTTTCTGACTCCGCAAGTTCCATTTTTGCTAATGGATTTGTGTCCATATATTACCTTATTTTTTATCTTGTGTCACTTCCCTGTCACTTCTCTTATCTTGTGTCAAAGAACCGTCCCCTGTCATCTATATGATTTCATTTCAGCATCTTCTAAGTGGTAAGAAATGGGCATACTACTTATTGAATGAAAGTTGAGAAGGTGATATGATATGGACAAAGAAGAGAATAATGGAGGAAATAAGGAGGGGGAAAATTGAGTGCTGTTGCCAAAGAACAAGGCTATAAAAAACTATCTCTAACCCCCGAGAAATTGCCAAAAATCACGATCAAGCCGGTAGCAATTAAGAATGTAAAACTATTATTTGATAGGAATAATAAGGATCATCGTTACATTGTCGAAGGAGAATATTAAATCACAATGTACGAATTTACTTTAGGTGAGATTTTTTGGTTTGACGTTGGGTTTGAGGATATTCCTAATGAATCAAAGATCAGGCCTGCTATTATTGTGTACGAAGAGGATAACGAATTATTGATCTTAGTTGCAACTACATCTGTACCGCCACATGATCCGCCAAAATACTTCGATCAATTTAAAATACCAGTTCTCAATTGGCGCAAAGTTGGGAAACCTTCTTGGGTCCAAAGCTTAAAATTGATTCATCTAACACGAACCCAGTTGCGCGATTAAATTAACGAAGATGATTTCATTGGGCGCATGTCCGAACTAGACTTCAATTATTAGTGGGTGAAATCGAACGAATATATAATGATTGATAGACCTCCTTCACGGGGTCTTTTTCGTTATATCCACATTCAAAACGAGACGGAGCATGGCAGAAAGGGCATGGGCCACCTCTCGCTCTAAAACGATATTGCCTTTGTTAACAGCCCGCGAACTCTCAATAATACGATAGCCAGAAGATGTTTTAATTGGCTGCCGTTTAGTTTTTGGTTAATTTCTCCCGCTTTCCGCTTCGATTTTGGCTCTCAGGCTTATGTTCCTCACCGTCCCAAGGTCGTCGAACTTAATTAAGTAGGCAGCTTTGTCACGGTTGATTCCGATGACTTCGCCGGCACCCATGATACCGTGCACGATACGGTCGCCGGGTCGAAAAGGAAACTCAGAAGACCTCGCTTCTATTAGCTTCTCGCTGCTGCCGATATGCCAATTTGATTCCTTGACCAGACCTTCATCAAGTTCTGCCGTGTAAACAAGCAGATCCTTGTCTACATTGAAAATGAAACGGGACGGATACCGATAGGAGCCGTCCAAGTTCCGTCCCTCCGCATCCGTCAGGTACAAAGCTTTTTCCGCACGGGTGAAGGCGACAAAGGCAAGCCGCCGCTCTTCTTCCATGGCTTCAAGCGTCGCGGTCTTTTTTGATGGGAACACGCCTTCACCAAGACCGCAAAGAAACACATAGGGAAACTCCAGGCCCTTTGCCGTATGTATGGTCATCAGTTTAACCGTATTTTTGTTGGCAGCTGTATCGGTATTTGTCAGCAGCCCAATATGAGACAAATAGTTTTCTAAGGTGTTTTCCTCTCCGCTTGTGGTCTCGTATTCATAAACCGATTGTTTGAGCTCTGCCAAATTGTCCAGCCGCTCCTGACTTCCTTCCGTCCGGAGCATTGCCTCATAGCCGCTTTGGTCAAGGAGCGAATTGAACAAGTCGGAAACCGGCACATTCTGATAACCTGCGGAAAAACCCTCGATTAAATCGAAAAACCCCTTGGCCTTCGTGCCCTTGAAAATTTCATGGTCGATGGTTCTTTCGAGAGCGCTGTAAAGGGAGCATTGATTTTGGGCGGCATAATCTTTCAAAAATTTCATGCGCCGCAGGCCGATATTGCGTTTCGGCACGTTAGCTACCCGCAGGAAGGACAGGTCGTCCTTATAGACAATGAGCCGGAGATAAGAGAGAGTATCCTTAATCTCCATCCGGCCAAAAAATTGTACGCCGCTATAGATGGTGTAGGGGAGCTTTTCTTTCAGAAATACTTCCTCCAGCGTACGGGAGATGAAATGGGCGCGATAGAGGATTGTCACGTCACTCAGCTTTACGCCCTGAGCAACCAGTTCATGGATTTGAAGCGCGATCCATCTGGCCTCCGCCTCCGCTGTTTTGGCATGATGGTAAACAACCGGAACCCCGCCCGGCAGCATAGGAAGCAAGACCTTGTTGATGCGGTTTTTGTTGTTTCCGATTAAAGAATTCGCTGCAGCGAGAATTTGCGGTGTTGAGCGATAATTCTCCATCATCATGATGGTGCGGACCTGTGGGAATTCTTGGTCAAAGTCCAGTAAATATTTCAGCTTGGCACCGCGCCAGGTGTAGATCGTCTGATCCGGGTCGCCTACGATAAAAAGGTTTTTGTGATAATCACACAGCACCTTCATCAACCGATACTGCAGCTCGTCAATATCTTGATACTCGTCGATCATGATGTATTCCAGCCGCTGCTGCCACTTCAGCCGGATCGCTGCGTCCACGCTGAAGATGTGGAGTACATATTTAATCAGGTCGTTGTAGTCGAGTCCGAAACATTTCTTTTCCTGATACAGGTATCCCCAGAAGATGATGTCCTCCGCTTCTAGGGCATTCAGATACTTGAGATGCAGCTCTTCAAGGGAAAGAGAGACCATAAATTTGTAGTACTCCGGATCTTTAAACAACTTGCGGATTTCGATCATGTCTCTCGCTTTAGAGAAGGTCATATGCCGCAACGTGAGGCCGCGTTCTTCATAAATGATCTTCAGCATGTCGTTTATATCTGAATTGTCAAGAACAAGAAAGCTTTTCGGATAGTGGACAGCGTTGATGTCCTCCTGCAAAACTGTTACGCAGAAGCTGTGGAACGTGCTGATATAGCCGGTATCGTTGTCGCCACAGAGCCGGCGGATGCGATGCTTCATCTCATGGGCTGATTTATTGGTAAATGTGACGCAGAGGATGTTGGACGGCATAATGCCAATCTCATTGACAAGATAGGCAAACCGATGCGACAGCGCGCGGGTCTTACCTGACCCAGCACCCGCAATCACGCGAATGAAGCCTTCCGTGGCTGTTACTGCCTGTCGTTGCTGTTCATTAAGTCCCGCCAAGATGTCACTCATCCTGTAGTCACCACTTTCTTCAACTAAATTCAATAATACGTTTGTTTAATCGGTGCAAGCATACAAAATTAAGCTTGCATCGAACATGCGTTTGTTATTTTATTATACATTACTTTGTTAAATCCATCCATAACTTAAACCCTTTGCCTGTAGGTCTTCAGCCTGCTTTTCTTCTCAATATGGGTACGGTTATTAGCTTTTATAAAGATAGAGCAGTGCTCTACCCCCCCAGTGCTTCCGGCGTTTGATTCAGCTTCGACGATGTGTCCGGAATAAAAAGCCAGAACGTTTAAATCGTTCTGGAAGTTAGATGGTTGTATAAGAAATTAGAAGGATGTTCAAGCTATAAGATGATGATGAATTGCGCTCGTTCCTCCTTTGGGATACCTAAAAGAAGCACCGCCTGGCTGTAGTTTAAATTCGGATTTGAATCCGAATTTGAGGAGGTAAGCTGTCCGGCTCCGTACTCTTTGAAGATACGCATCAGTTTATTGGCCCTGCTCTGGGAGAAATCGACCGACTCCTCCAGCCACTTGCCCCATTCTCCATACTTGAGCAGGGCCTTGGCCTCCGTCAGCCGCCTTCCGATCTCGACGGCGGCGGCAAGGTAGATCCTCTCAGTCTGGGTAATCCCTAAGCCTAACATGATCATCCTTACTAAATGGTTTACTCCCCTGACTGGTATAGTCTGCTAAACCATAATAAGGAGGATCACAATAGAAAACGGTTTTTTCACGATCATAACCGTTCCCACCAAACATGGATGCTCTTGTAACCTGTCTTTTCTTTGAGCTTGTCACACTCCAATTGTTTATTCTCGACAGTCTGCTCAAGTGCCCGGTTGGAATTCTGCAAATCGCCTGCCTTCGACTTCAGGTTGTCGGGCTCCTTTGTCAGCTGAGTGTTTTTGTCCTTTTCACCGTCCAGAGCCTTCTGGAGATCAGTTTTTTCCTGCAGGGCCCAGTCCCGATCCTGAAATGCCTGTTCCCGGACCTGAAGATCTTGCTCCCGCTCCTTCACTGCCTTCTACCGTTCCCGAACGGACATGCCGAAATTCAAGCGGCCTGTCAATTCGGAGGAAAGGATGTGAAATAGTAAACTTGCATTCAAAAGGGTTTTATAATGTTTTGACAGAACTACTCCTATCGGGAAACGAGAATCATACATATGATAACTTTTCCAACCGAATACTGCTTGTAATATGATATGAAGCTGTATGAACGTAATATCTACGGGAGTAATAACTCGTCTCCAGGCTGTGTGGCGATCTAAATTCAGCTTGACCATTATATCGACTGCCTCACACTTAACGATTTCTTCCCCGGCAAAAAGCTTGAAATCCCTGTATAAAAGGGCATGTGGGTATGTATAATCAGATTCCTGGGTGATTTTCATGAGTTCATTATTCATCCTTTTGGCAACA
>LOEW01000041.1 GCA_001516045.1 Desulfosporosinus sp. BRH_c37 | reverse complement strand
TGGGAAGAAAGAGATGATACCCGAAGATGTTCTTGAATACTTTGATATTGTGAATCCAAGAAATCCGTCCACTGGTCCTCATGTCTTTTCGTGTGAAACATGTAGTGCTGAAATGTACCCAGTATGGTGGTTAAATAAACAAGCGTGCGTGCCTGAGTAAGGCATGCTTGGTAGATAATTTTCAAATTGTGGATAATGCATACGCGTGCGATAGCACGCCTTTTTTATTTGTAAAATATTGGACTTGCCGAGTTGGAGGTATTTAGCAACAAATCGAGAATCATTGTATAAAGAGTCGAATAATAGAAAGAATTGGCGAGTTCATTCTTGAAGTACGAGCCGTGGCAAGGAGAATGCAAATGACTTGAAACGAGGCTATAAATAATTTAAGGGAGACTTACTTATTTATCCAAGTCGTAAGACTCCCACTTCTACAAGTGGGAGTGATACACCTTATTCTGCTTCGGGGTAGAGTCCCCCACCGAAGACTCGATGTTCAACTTTAGTTGAACGAGTTCACTACGCGTTAGCAGATACAATATGAAAGTGGGAGATATCGTGAGATTACTTAAAAATAGTAAAAATAAATTATTTCTTGTCAGTATAATTATAATGACTATCTTATTGTCTGGAGGTGGGACAGTCTATGGTGCGGTCATAGAGGTTAATAATAGCACAATTTTACCCAATCGATTGGCTGGGATGAACGGGTATCAAACGTCTGCTCAAATAGCTGATCAAGGATGGACTACATCCAGGGAGGCGGTACTTGCATCAGGCTTACAAAACAGCACTGTCGAAACACTCGCAGCCGGTGCTTTAGCAAGCAAAAAAAATATCCCAATGTTTTTAACTGATGGTGTATCTATAGATCCGTACGTTCTAAATGAAATAGTAAAATTGGGTGTTTTTAAGGTTTATGTTACTAGTGGAACGGCCGTTATTCAGCAATCCGTTCTCGATGTTCTCACAAGAAAGGGTATCGAGTGTATTTCTGTGTATGGTATTGACGCTGCATCTACCACAGTTGAAATTGCTAAACAAATGGCTCCTTTTACTGGAATCGTAGTGACGGGAGGGATCGGTCGAGATGCTTTGTCGGTAGCTTCTATAGCTGGAAGTAAAGGCTTCCCTATCCTTTATACCGATAGTAGTGGCGCTTTACCAACTAGTGTTGCCAATTATATTAAGGGTCTACATGATATTACTAATTCCTATATTATTGGTGGAACTGCAATTGTACAATCTCCGATTACCACCATGCTTCCAGGGATGATCGTCAGATATGCCGGTACCACCTCTTATGAAACTAACCTCAATGTATTAAGAGGGTTTGATTCAGACCTCAATTGGGGCCACGTATTTATTGCCAATGGTCAGACCTTAGCTGAAGCACTTGCTGGCGCGCCTTTGGCTGCGATGTTTAAGGCTCCTATAGTATTAACTGACGGAATTTCAATTGCTGGTGCAGATTATGTGGATAGCAAAATCACAACCAGGTCCATCGTGACAGCTCTGGGTGGAACGGCAATTGTTTCTGAAGCAGTCCTACATCAAATAGGCACAACAAATCCCCTTCAAAGCATAGACATCACTACCCCAGCCACCAAACTGAGTTATAGTATTGGTGACAAGTTGGATATTACAGGATTAGTAGTGACTGGAACTTACAATGATGGTAGTACGAAGAAGGAGATCATAACTGCCGAAAATGTAACGGGTTTCAACAGTTCAACTGCAGCAATAGATCAGGTCCTAACTATCAATGTAGGCGGTTTAATTGTTACGTATAAAGTGCAGATAGTACCACAATACGGGCCTTTTACTTACACTGTAACTGGTGGTAAAGCGCAAATTACGGGGTACACAGGGGCTGGCGGAGATGTTACAATACCAAGTACATTGGGTGGATATCCGGTAATAAGTATCGGCACTGGGGCTTTTGGAAATTGCTCAGGCCTAGCAAGTATAAGCATACCGAAAGGAGTAACTGATATCGGCGGCCAGGCTTTTATTGGTTGTACAGACCTAACAAGTATTAGCATTCCGCAAGAAGTAACAAGTATCGGTGAACAGGCTTTTAGGGATTGCTTCGGCTTAACGACTATCAAATTTAACTCTTCGACAACAGCAATATTTGATAGCGCAGAAACAATCCAAGCTACAACGAAAATTATAGGCTATGACCCATCTACCGCAAAAGATTACGCAACAAAATATAACATGGCGTTTGAAGTTGTTAGTTATTCCCCTGACACTAGTGGAGTGATCGAAATAAAACCAGCTTCATCGATTGTTAATTCGAGTAAAGTATGGACAATTAAACTAAACGGTCTGGTAAATGAAGCTAGCATCAAGGATAAGATTTATATAACCAATTCCCAAGGGATTAAACAAATGCCAACATGTACAGTTTCAACGGTAAACGGACTTTCACAAATAAAGGTTAAACCGGATCAAAACTATACTCCCGGCGATTATATGCTATGGGTAAGGGACATCGAGACCGTCAAAGGCACTAAACTCAAAAGCCAAGTTTATCTAAAATTTACAGTACTGTAATGGCAAAGATTGAACTAGCTTAGGGCCGGTTTCTACATATCTACATATCGAACATTCTTCTTCTTCTTTTTGGTAAAAATACGTTTTCTGGTTTTGTTAATTATTCTTATTAGCATTATTATTGTTGCGATAACAATAATAACTTTGATGATAAACGGAATACTACTTTTGGCTGGTTTTGGTTGACTAGAAGTAATAGTCTTTGACGATATTAGTGGTAAGGTATTTATTAGAGTTGAGTCATTATAGATATTAACTTTAGTAATCGGCTCACCTTGTGTTACCTGGGTTAAATTAGATGGTGGAGTTTCTACTTGAAGTTTGATTGGGGAGATTTGATCTTTATTATCGGTTGGTTCGGTAACATATATTGGTTTATCTAAAACTAAATCAACCGGTTTTGCGTCAACATTAATTGTATCAATGACGGTTCCTGCTGGTTTGTAGATTGTATTGCTGTATTCACTGAAACCATAATCTAAAAGGCTTGTCATATCTGACCATATGGTTCCAACAGGGGCTTTCAGAATAACTCCAATCTCGGTCCGGCCATCTTTGGTAGCTGATGCTACATAACAATTAAGTGCTTCGCTGGTATAACCGGTTTTGATACCATTTACATCTGGATTGTTCCAGAGTAATTTGTTTTCGTTAACCATTTCTGTTGGTTGAATGTTTTTTGAACGGTGAATTGTGTAATTCTTCGTATTAACGATTTGATCAAATAATGTGTTCGGATAAGCTTCTTTTGCGATTAGGGCTAAATCGTGAGCTGTTGTGTAGTGACCTGAATCTGTTAGGCCGCTAGGGTTAACAAAATGGGTATTGGTTGCCCCAATTTGCTTTGCCCTATCATTCATCATATTGACGAAATTAGGGACATTGCCTCCAACATACTCGGCTAGAGCAACTGCAGCATCATTTGCCGAGTTGAGTAGTGTAGCATATAGCAGATCGCGGACGGTTAACTGTTCACCAGGCTGAAGATTAATCCTCGTGCCATAAACCAGGTTGTTATCCAGTACAGTATTGGAAATTGTAACTTCATCATCTAGATGACCGTGTTCAATTGTTAGTAGTCCGGTTAATATTTTGGTTGTACTGGCAGGGAATAGTTTTTCGTCTGCATTATTATTATACAGTTCTTGTCCTGATTGATAATCTATTAAATAAGCAGATTCACCGCGTATCGAAGGCGATGTATTTGTTACAGCGTTTGCTTTAATTGGAAATATTAAACTTGACACAAATAATGCTATTGTAAGTATAGTTGTAGTTAAACGCAAAATGCTCCTCCTGAATGTATTATTGTAGTATAAGTTTAACACACGTGCGACAAGAAGTCTCCCGCCTCTAGGCTACATTTCTCACGCCAGTGAGTGCGTAGACGGGAGATGAATTGTTGCCTTTTTATCCCAGAAAAAAACTCAAAAGGAGGACAAGAAGAGTAGGAGGAACCATCCTCAGTTGTAGAAAGTATGGGAACATAGTAAAATTGATTAGGTAAACATACGAATGTGATGCGCCCTTCCTCATTTACTAGGGTAAAGGCGCTTAAATAACAAAAATATTAGAGGAAATTAAAGATATTTTGTCGAAAGGATTATTAACCATTAAAGAGTTGGGAGCAGCTGATAAGATGTCAATTAAAAATGAATCACTGTCAACCAAAAAGGACATTCAGGACTCTTGGTTGTCTACGGAATTTGATATGTTTAAAAGCGTTTTCGATAATTCTAGTTATGTATTTGTAATAATTTCTAGCGATGGTCGAATCAAATACATTAACTCAGTATTGCCTAAACTCTTAGGTCTAAGTCATGATAAACTTGTAAATCAACTGTCTGATAATGTGGTCACAAAATATGTCCATCCCGACGATAGACAATTAACAATTCAAGCAATTAGTGAAGCAATAAGAGGGCAAAGTATCTATGGCTTTGAAAATCGTTATCGTGTTCAAAATGGATCGTATATATGGTTATCGTGGATGTTTATACCATTTACTAATGAAAAAAAAATCTATGCTTTTGCTCATGAAATCACTGAACAAAGAGCTTTGAAGGAAAAGCTAGATAAGTCTGATATAAAGATTGAAAATATTTTAAATAATATTTCTGATTCTGTTTATGCACTTGATAAACAATGGGAATTCATTTACGTTAACAAATCTGCAGCTTCCGCATTTTCCAAGGTTACAGATCAAAATGTCTTAGGGAAAAAATATTGGGATATATTTCCTGGGAAGGATAATTTCTACTTTCTGAAATTTTCTGAGGCTGTATTATCGCAAAAGCCTGTTCAATTTGAAGCATTATCTGTCCTCACAGAGGGGTGGGTCACGGTAAATGTTTATCCATCCTCCGAAGGCATAACAGTTTATTTTAAAGATATCACTGAACAAAAGAAATTAGATAAGTCCTTAGAAGATGAACGAAAACGGCTTTATGCCTTATTGGACGGGTTGCCGGGTTTAGTTTATGTTCGAACAAGCGATGGAACCGTAATTTTTGCTAATCATAATTTTAAAGAAGTTCACGGAGAACCAGATGGTAAAAAGTGTTACAAAATTCTTTTTGATCAAGATAGAAATTGTATCGATTGTCGTACAAAACTTATAAGATCTACTTATCAGTTTAAGATTTTAATGCAATGGCAAATTGTAATTAAAGATACTATTTTCGAAGTATTTGAGCACCCCTTTCAAGATTCTGATGGAACACAATTATATCTAATGCAATTGCTTGATATTACAAAACGGAAGGTTGCTGAAGAGGAAATTGCCCGACTAGATCGATTAAATCTTGTTGGGGAATTAGCGGCGAGTATTGCCCACGAAGTACGCAACCCGATGACTACAGTTCGAGGTTTTTTACAGATTCTAAAAAGCAGAGATACTTTGCACGAAAACGAAGAGTATTTTGATTTGATGATTAGTGAATTAGATAGGGCTAACGGTATTCTAACTGAGTTCTTGTCTATAGCAAGAACAAAGTCAAAAAAAACAGAAATGTACTCTAAGGTGAAACTGAACAACTTAGTTAATTCCTTGTACCCATTAATTCTTGCGGATGCTACGAACCAGGATAAGCAAGTAATATTAGTTGCTGAAGAAGTAGCTGAATTGACTATGATTGAAAGAGAGATTCGGCAATTAATCCTGAACCTTACAAGAAATGGACTTGAGGCTATGTCTTCAGGGGGTATACTGAAAATTATGACGTATATGGAGGAAAACAGTATTGTCCTTGCTGTTGAAGACAAAGGTATAGGGATTAGTGAAGATAATATTGCGAGATTAGGTACGCCTTTTCTGACTACTAAAGAAGGTGGTACGGGATTGGGCTTAACAACGTGCTATAGTATTGCCGAAAGGCACAATGCGAAGATAAGTGTAGAATCTTCCGCTGCTGGTACAGTTTTTGTCGTTAAATTTAAGTTAAACTAGAAATATTTTTGGATTGTCCTTTTTACTTAATGTGTTTTTATGGATAATATGTGATTAAGCAGGAATATTCCAATTTGTGTTGAAGAAGTACCTATGGTTAGGGGGAGGTACCTTGGACATTTGGAATAAGTTTCGATGCTTGGGAACGGTAAAAACTACTCATATAGTAATAGCTACTTTCTTTATTTGCCTTACCTTGTTACTTTCAGTAGCGTTTTACTATACTGTTTTAGCATATAAAACTTACGAGCGACGTTTTGAAGTAATGTCGTTAACGGTACGTCTGAATATTGATCTGAAGAATCTATATAGCGAAGATATTGAGAAGGTAGATCTAGCTAATAGGTCTAATCAGGAAAAAGCTTTAGCCCTTAATGCAATTATCCAACCTTTGTTTGACGATTTTTCAAAACAATATCCGAATTATTGCCTTGGATATTATGACAACAGGTTTAAACTTATTGCGGCTCAGGCTCCCAATTTGAAGCCCTTTATACTTCAACCCATAACTGAAAGTGACATTTGTTTCGTATCCAATGAAAGTGATAAGCTAGAAATTGTAGAAAATACCAACTCTGTGGGGTGGAATCGCAAAGGAACTATTTCAGTTACCTTACCATTTAGTGTGGATAATATTCTGATCGGTCATATATGGGCAACCACTAAAACTGATGATGTTTATCAGAGTGTGTTCGAATATTCGATAGGTGTTTTAGGATTTTTAGCGGTTTTACTTTTTATCCCGTATAAGATAGCTATGTTCGTAATAAGAAAACTCAGAACACAATTGAGTTCTTTTGCTGAATCAATACTTCAAGATGATAGTGTACAGATTGATACTCAAATTCTTCCAGAATTGAATCCCTTGCTCACAGCAGCAAAAGTACATTCTCAACAATTTCGAACCTATGAAGCGATAGTGAGAAACTCTAACGATTCAATTACTAGCATTGATTTGGATTATAGAATTAAAAGTATCAATCCTGCAGGGCAAAAAATGTATGGCTACAACGCTACAGAAGCCTTGGGGCAAGAGATTTTTATTTTGGCGGTGCCAGGAGGTATTTCGGAATTGAAGGAAGTTCTTGACCGCGTAAAATCTGGTGAAGAAATTCTTGGCTATGATATGAAGCGTCGCAAGAAAGATGGTAAGGTAATTGACGTTTCGTCGAGTATTACGCCGATTAGAGATGATCAAGGTCAGATAATTGGTTTAATGGGTATCCACAGAGACATTACTGAGCGTAAACAGATGGAAGCAGAGATGAAAAGGCTTGACGGATTAAATCTTATAGGTAAAATGGCCGCGAGCATAGCGCATGAAATAAGAAATCCCATGACAACAGTACGAGGTTTCCTGCAGTTGTTGGGATCCAAGCCGAAGCTTCTAGATCATAAAAACTATTTTGAGTTAATGATCGAAGAATTAGACAGAGCAAACACAATCATAACAGAATTCTTATCTCTTAGTCGAAGCACCCCTATCGAGCTTAACATACATAACCTTAATACTATCTTAAGTAAGCTTTTACCTATGTTACAAGCTGATGCTTTAAAAAATGAACAGAACATTGTAGTTGAACTTGAGGAAATCCCCACCTTCGAACTGAATGAACAGGAAATTAGACAAGTTATTCTTAACTTAGTCCGTAATGGGTTTGAAGCTATGGTAGCTGGCGGAGTTTTAACAATTAAAACTTATCTTGAAAATAACCAAGCGGTAATAACTTTTCGTGATCAGGGGTCTGGGATAGCACCGGAAGTACTGCAAGACATTGGAAAACCATTTCTAACAACTAAGGAAAATGGAACTGGCTTAGGATTGACAGTATCTTATAATATTGTGCATCGCCATGGAGGAACGATTAACATCGAAACATCCAGTAAGGGAACAACGTTTGTTATCAAATTGCCTCTTAAACGCACTCTAGAAAGTTAGAGAGGTAGAGGGTAATGAGCCAAGGATACACGGGATTGAAAAAAACATTGTGAATTTCCAAATTCCGACAAATAATAGCCTATTTATGGATAATATATTCTTGATATTTCACTCAAAAAGCAATAAAATTCTCCTTAAGAATGACATTTCAGGAGGAATCCATGTGGAAAAGAAACTTTTGAAAAGAATAGAAGGACTACGTAAGAAACTAAATAAGTTTGGTCATACTCGTAATCTTATTGATAGCGAAGTTATCGAAGTAAGTCAGCAGTTAGATTGTTTGCTTAACGAATACCACAGGATTAGTACTTATCAACAGCTGAGTTTTTGGTGACCTGAGAATTGTTGTCAACCCTCTTACGGAAACTTCAAAGTGTTATGATTTTGTTAATTTTGCGAAATCATAACTTTTTTTTACCTAATAATTTGTAATAACCCAAAAGGCACTGTGCAGGAAGTTCTTGTTGAAATTATGCAAGACCTCGCTTTAAACATTGTTAATGGAGGTGTTCACGTGCGTTTATTTAAAGGAGGGATTATAATAGACCATGACATAGGAGGTTAAATGTTTATGAACTATATTGTGTTTGATTTGGAATTTAATATGTTCTTTAAATTCAAGGAAAGTGATTTGGCTAATCCGGAGCTAAAAAACGAGATTATCCAGATCGGAGCAGTCAAATTAAATGAGGCACTAGAGACAATCAGTAGCTTCGATTTAATCATAAAGCCGGTAATATATAGAAGAATGAATCCCTATGTAAAGAGAAAAACTCATATAAATACAAGTCGAGTTGTGCAAGGAACCCCTTTTCTTAAAGCAATTGAGAGCTTTCATTCATGGGTTGGAGATGATTCCGTCTTATGTTCTTGGGGGCACGATGATATTTTAGCCTTAAGAGATAATTGCCTGTTTTTTGGTTATAAGATGTTAGCCTTTGATAAATTCATTAATATTCAACAGATTTATATGAAGTATGGGAGCCTATCAAATCAACCGAGTTTAGAAAGTGCGGTGGAAGGACTAGAGATTGAAGTCAGTAATCCTTTTCACGATGCCTTAAGTGATGCCTTCTATACAGTTGATATTTTCAGAAAGGTCTACGATTTTTCTTGTGATGTAATTATAAATTGGGAAAAAGAGCAAAAAGAAAATGAGGAGAAAATAGAAGCGCTAAAACAAATGATAGATAAAGCCACCATCAGGTGTCCGCAATGTGATAGGCTAATTCAGAAAAATGGGGAATTCACGAAAGCGAAAAAGTACTTTGCTTACGGTTGCTGTCTTGAATGTAATATTCAAATAAGACATATTTCCAGAATCGCCCATAGGGACGGGGAGTATAGTATAGTTTCCAACAATACTATTTATAAATCAGATGAAATAGGACCATTAGCGAAGACAGCACAGGAATTGACAAATAGCGAATAAGCGGCATTGGGGTCTGACTAGTAAAAAAAGCTCTTGTCAAACACACGTCAATTGGTTATACTACGTTTAGAAAATTTAAAATTACAGGTGCCTCACTAAAGAGGAGAATAGGGAAGTCGGTGTAAGTCCGGCGCGGTCCCGCCACTGTAAACGGGGAGTAAGAAGTATAACCACGGGGTAGTCCCTGGAAGGTGCTTCAGATGTGTTGATCCGTTAGCCAGGAGACCTGCCTGTAGTTAAGCCAAGCCTACCTTGTCGAAGAACCAAGAGTAGTGTGGATGAGATTATGGAAAAGTCTCTAGTCACTTTGTGATTAGAGACTTTTTTTATTTTTTTAGCGCTGCTGGGTGTCTTTTCAAGGTGATGACTGCAAACCTAGAAAGGAGAGTAATGATGTTGACTTTAATGGAAATGGCCCAAAAGGGTCAGGAAATCCCGTTGTTTACCTTGATTGCCCAAAACGAACAGATGAATGTCCAACTCCTTATGGAGCGGGTTGCTAGCGGACGGATTGTTATTCCCTATAACAGCCATCACAAGCCCCAAAAACCCCAAGGGTTTGGGCTGGGATTAAGTACCAAGGTTAGTGCCAGTATCGGTCTAGCCGCAGATGAGGATAGTCTTACTGATGAACTATTCAAAGTGGATGAGGCAATCAGGGCAGGTACCAACGCTATCATGGATTTAAGTACAGCAGGCAATATGGACGAGGCAAGGCGGAGTATTATAAAAAGAGTACCGATGCCTTTGGGCACACTACCAGTTTATCAGGCCTTTGCAGAAGCTGTACATACTAAAGGTTCAGCCTTAGCACTTGAGCCAGAAGACTTTTTCAAGGTTATGGAACGCCAAGCAGCTGATGGCGTAGATTTTATGGCTTTGCATAGTGCCCTTCACTCCGGCTTATTTAAAACGGCTAAGGAAGATCACCGGGTCCTAAATCTGGTGAGCCGAGGCGGGTCCTTACTAATGGGCTGGATGCTTTATCACGATAAAGAAAATTTTTTGTATACTATGTTCGACCGCATCCTGGAAATTGCCAAAAAGTATGAAGTTACCTTAAGTTTAGCAGATGCTATGCGACCGGGTGCAGGAGCCGATTCATTATGTCGTTCACAAGCTGAAGAACTCGTTGTCTTGGGTGAGTTAGTCAAACGTAGTAGACAAGCAGGGGTTCAAATCATGATTAAGGGACCCGGTCACAC
>LOEW01000040.1 GCA_001516045.1 Desulfosporosinus sp. BRH_c37 | reverse complement strand
CGAATTGATCCATCGGACATAGTTTTTTCGTAGATTTTATCTCTGCCGTCTTGCCGAAGTAAATTCCATCCATGCTTTTTTAGGTAGTTTTCTAAATCGCTCCAACTAGCCATGTAACATATTTACCACTGCTTCAAGATCATCTTCTAGCAACACGCGAAGGATATAGTTGGCGTGGGATTGGCGATTGGTGCTATTGTAATAACGGCTAAAGTCGGCATAGTAATCTTTGGCATATTCGATAAGGTGTTGAGCTAATTCATTTCGTAATTCATCTAAAGTGGCACCATCGGCAACAATATCGGGAATCTGCTCGATACTACCAGCATAACGACCATCTTCATCCTGATCAAATTCGATTGTAAGTTCATAAATGGATAATGTACCTTTTAAAAAGCCTTGTGACAAAGCCACAATAACATCGCGATTTCGCTTAACTACTTGGGGCTTTTGGCGAACTACATCGTCTATAAAGCCTCCAAAGTTAGCTCTAACCTCTGTTGCGCTCAATAATGCTTGCATAAACATCCTCTCCTCACCTCCAAGTATAATACAAAAAGTACGGAATGTACATAGTGTACTTTTTGTATTATACTCATATCATTGACTAATGATACCTAACTTCGATCAGAGCGATCCAGGAGCGAGTATGAAGCTTATAAAAACAAGGTGATTGATTTTTTAGTGAGAGGAATGAAGGAGAAAATGTGACAAGTGGAGGAGAAGATCCACATTGGGTATTCAAGCTATGTCCAAGAAAGGGTTTAAGAACCTGGAGGACAAGCTTATAGACAATCAGGTAAAGTATGTTTCGCTTAAGCACTAGGGCAACTTCTCTTGTTGGGAATGATATAATTATTCATAGGGAGGTGGCGAAATAGTGAATACTACAGTTTTTTTCTACGATAAGAACGCTCATGAATTTTATAATAATACAGTAAATGTAGACATGAGTGAACACTACAGAAGATTTGAGAAATACCTTCTCCCTGAGAGCACCATTCTGGATGCGGGTTGTGGTTCAGGCAGGGACAGTCTTTATTTTCTAAGTCACGGATACAACGTTAATGCCTTTGATGCGTCTATAGAAATGGTGAAATTAAGCTCAAAACTAACTGGCTTGTCTGTTCATCATGCAAAATTCGAGGACGTCAACTTTGATGTAGTGTTTAATGGCATCTGGGCCTCTGCATCCCTTTTGCATGTTGATCGAGGGTCTATCATGGACATACTGCAAAGGCTAACTGCGATGCTTAACAAGGGTGGCGTACTTTTTATGTCCTATAAATATGGCGATAAGGTTTATCAGAAAGACGACAGATTATTCAACTGCTATGATGAAGGCTCCTTCAGTGAAATGTTGTCTGCTATTCCAGAGCTGACAATTCTTGAATTATATAAAACCGCGGATGTTAGGGACGAAAGAATCAATGAATTCTGGCTTAGTGCCATAGTTAAGAAAGTGTAAACAACACCGTAATTGGCGTAAGTGCCATATCCGTGACATTCTAGAATACCGTCGAGTGGACTATTTCCGTAAACGATTTAAGTAGACAGATTAGGATAAGAAACAGTCTAGGGGGTAGCACTCGTTTTTAACAAAATGACATAATGGTCTCGGAGCCCAGCTGCAACAGCGAGGGGCTCTATTTTTGTCTAGGATCAACGACTTCAAACATAGTAATGTCTGTGCTACATGTTATTATCGATGCAGAGTATGAAGCAAAATTGAAACTTCTAACAAGGCACTAAGTAATCATTTTTATTCTTTTACGGAAAAAGGACAAAGGTTTATCGGCTACAGGCAATTATTTTAAGTTCAAGTAGTAGGTTTCGGTGAGAATTAATATAAGTTGGGCCCCGGTGTACTTAAGAAATATCAGAATGATTCATAAATATTGCAGAAAGGAACAGATATTGGCAGGACTTAACAGAAAAATGCAGAATTGATGGATATAGTAAAGAATGTATTCAAATTGTCATAAAGGCAAGTGTGAATACTAGGTGATCGACATTTGAGGGGTTGAATTAATGACAGATAAAATCAAGCAGAAGGGAAGCCTTGCTAGTGTCGCCGAAGATCTCTTTGTCGAGCTGTTTTGTGACACCTTTGGTCCGGATCAAGCCCAATATCTTTTTCTTCAATATCCAGTTACAGATATTTATGGCCACAGGCGTTCCATCGACTTTGCCCTGGAAAGCGAGAACCTCAAACTGGCGATTGAAATTGATGGGGAAACCTACCACAATCCCAATAAGGTTTCTTCTAATAAATATTACGACGATCTAACGAAGCAAAATAGCCTGATCTATCAAAACTGGAAGGTTTACCGCTGGGTCTATAACCAGTTGAAACACCACCCAGAGAAGGTCAAGGATGAGTTACGCATTTTTGTCGGGGAAATGCCTACTTTTCAAATGTTGGAGGATTATCTACCCAAGCAAAAAGGTAAGTTGATTGAGCTTCGAGAGCATCAACAAGCTGCCTTGGCAAGTTTACAGACTATGCGTGATCAGGGGGAGAGTATTGCCCTTTTATATCATGCCACTGGAACCGGAAAAACTGTGACCGCTGTCAGCGATGCTAAACGACTTGGGAAAAGAACCTTGTTTTTGGCCCACACCAAAGAACTAATCTCTCAGGCCCAAGATACCTTTAATAATCTATGGGATAAAGCAGAGACAGGCTTGTATGTTGCTGAGCAGAAAGATGAAAACGCTTATGTGGTTTGTAGCAGCATTCAAAGTATTAGCAGAAATCTTGAACAGTTTAACCCGGATGATTTTGGCTATGTGATCATCGATGAATGCCATCACGGAGCGGCAGAGACTTATAGGAAGGTTTTAAGCTACTTCAAACCGGAATTCACGCTCGGGCTCACGGCGACACCGGACCGAGCGGATGGAGAGAGTATCCTAGAAGACTTTAAGAACGTCGCTCATAAACTCGATTTGCAACAAGCTGTAGAACTAGGTGAGCTTGTTCCGATAAGGTGTATCAGGGTCAGGACTAATGTTGACCTATCTACCGTCAGGATCAATGGGGTTAAATATTACTCGCAGGATCTGGAAAGTAAACTCTTTGTGCCAGAGCGAAATAAGCTCTTAGCAGAAACCTACCTGAAATATGTTAAAGATAAAAAAACTGTGGTATTCTGTGCTTCCGTTCGCCATGCCAATGAGATAGCAGAGTTGTTCAAACAACAGGGAGTCAAGTGTGAGGATGTCTCCGGTTCCATGAAGTCAGCTGAAAGATCAAGAATCTTGGAGCAGTATGAAAATGGGGCTATCCAGGTTTTATGTGCTTGCGACCTTTTAAATGAGGGTTGGGATAGTCCTAAGACAGAAGTCTTGTTTATGGCTAGACCCACGCTGTCCAAAACACTCTATGTTCAGCAACTGGGTAGAGGAATGCGTAAGAGTGAAGGTAAAGAGTACCTGTTGGTTTTTGATTTCATCGATAATGCCAGTATGTTTAACATGCCCTACTCCTTACATAGGATGTTTAATCTTAAGGACTACAAAGCGGGAGAGTATGTTATCGCTGCCCAGAAACAGTTTGAACTGGATAGGGATTTAATCGCCAGAGGGGAAAAACCCTCTGTTTTTCTGGACTTTCCGGTAGATGTTGCGGATTACGAACTGATAGATCTGTTTAACTGGCAGGATGAGGTTAAAGGAATGATATCCCAGCTTGAGTTCGTTCGGATGGTCGATGTCCAAACAGAAACCATCGAACGGTATCTGCGTGAAGGGAAGATAACGGCAGATTTAGAGGTGCCTTTTGGAGATAAGAGGACCTTTAAATATTTTAAGGAAGCAACCATAGAGAGCTACGCCAAACAGTATGGCTGGGAGCTGATTAACCCTGCTAATATGAAAGATAAGTTTATGGATATGGTCAGGACGATGGATATGAGTTTTTCATACAAACCGGTACTGCTCAAAGCTATGCTTGAGCATGTGGACGATAAGGGTAGAGTATTGGTCGAGGATATTGTCGATTACTTTATGGATTTTTACAGTGCTAGAAAAGATAAGGGTCTGGTGGTTGAGAAGAAATCAAGTCTTTACTCTAAGGATGGATATACGAGAAGGGATGTTGAAAGAAATATCTTTATGAATCCGTTCAAGCGGTTTGAGGATATGCGGTTTATGAGTCGGTGTCGGGATATTGAGTATGTGGAGTTTAGTAGGCATGTTTGGAAGAGGTTGACGGGGGAGGAGAAGAAGCGGATTGTTGGGCGGTGTGATGAGAGGCTGGAGGAGTATTTTGAGAAACGATTTAATTGTTGAGTCAAGAGTTCTTTTTGCCGTAGCTTTCTAAGAAGCTAGGATCTCAAAGGTTCTTAGTCCTTTAAATACTGATCGAGAGATAATAAGGGGGAGACGCTCAAATGATAAAGGCTTTATTGGAGCTCTGGTATTTGTGGCTTTTAGTTTTAGTTGTATTTGTTTTTCGATTATATAAGGCTAAAATCAAAGGAATTATTGGTGAGAAGACCATATCGGCGTTCCTAACAAGGTTAGATCCAACGAAATATAAGGTTATAAATGATCTAATGTTGAGAGTTGATGGGAAGACGTCACAGATAGACCATGTAGTCGTGTCAAATTACGGTATTTTTGTAATAGAGACAAAGAATTATAAAGGATGGATTTTGGGAGATGAGTATGGGGAGAATTGGACACAAGTAATTTACAAGCGGAAAGAAAAATTCTTTAATCCGATAAGACAAAACTATGGGCATATTCAGGCTCTAAAGCAGAATTTGCAAGAATATCCAGAGTTGAATTACGTGCCAATTATCGTCTTTTCGATTAATGCTGATTTAAAAGTTAAGACAAATACCAAGGTAATATATTCAGTTAAATTGCTTAAAACGATTAAAGAGTTCACAGCCGAAACTATTACTGAGCAGCAAAAGGAAGAAGTATATTCGAAATTACAAGCCCTAGATGTAAGAGATAAGGAAGCCAGGACTCAGCATGTCGAAGGAATACATAAAAAGAAAGCTGTAGTGGCGAACCAAATAAGCGCAAACAGTTGTCCTAAATGTGGTGGGAAGTTAATCACGAGAAAGGGCAAATATGGAGATTTTAAAGGATGTAACAATTATCCTAAATGTAGGTTTACAATTACTAACTAGTCAATGAATCATGATTACAGTAAATACCGAATCAATAAGTACAATTGTTAATAATATCTTTAACGCGAAGCTGAATGGGATTCCTATATCAATGTATCTTATTATGTGAAAGGTAGTGAAGGTAGCAATATGTTTTTTTCAGAGAAATTCCTGATTGATACTGAATTAATTAGAGCATATGGGGCAGTGGATATATCTTTGGTTTGTGATATACCGTTATTTGTTGATCCAATGCTTATCTTTAATAGTGATAAGCCAGAATATCAAGCATTGCATCAAGAGATCATTCGTTATTTTTATTTTTTACATACTAAAGCAAAGCAAGGATTATCATCTAAAGAAATAGATGCATGGTTTAATTTCAGTGAAATACCTAATAATTGGTTGGGTTTTTCATTGGTTGGGAATAAGGGGCTGGCTTTAGGTAAGAAATATGCTGAATTTTTATATCAGAATATAGGATTTGCACTTGATACACACGGTATCTCAAAAGGACAACATATAGAGAAAGCAATGTTGCTTTATGAGGGAAGCGGAAAAGATAAGATAAGCGATTTATCAGTAAATCTTATAAAAAGATTTCTTTGTGAATTCACTGAAAAATTTGCAAAAGAATATATCGCTCCTAACTTGTGCAAAACACTTCCCGTAGAGAAAGCATATTTTAACTATAATACAGAAAGCTTTGTAAGTAGAGAATATATGCTTCCATACATTTATAATGAAAAAGCAGAAATTGAATATGTTTTGCTAACGCCCTACGATATTCTTCGTGAAAATGAACCATCAATCAACAGGAATAATTTTTATCATAGCCATGAACGTATTCGCGCGGCAATAGAAAATGACACTTTAAGAGCTTATGTAAATAATTATATTGGCCAAGCTGTATGGCAATATGAAGACAATCAAAAAAGAAATCGTCGCGCTATTAGTGAAAAATCGATTCAAAAGATTGAAAAAGATGCGTTTCAAGAAATTGTTAAAGATTATCCTGAACTTTATGACTATTACATTAAGTTGAGAGAAGCAGATACTGATGAAATTAGGCTACAGTGTATGCAAGAGCTAAATAAACAGTTAGAAAAGCTATTAATAGCTTCAAAGAATTTAATTTCTATCTTTGAACAAAATGGGTATTCCATTGAGGAAGAATTATCTGCTAGAGAGGAAGCCAAAAGGCGCCTTGCGTTTTTCAAACATATTATTGAAGATTGTGATGGTTTCAAGAATCTATATGTAAAGGGTGAACGAATAGCCAAAGAAAACGATTTACAAAGATTATTCCGTTTTGTTTGGTATGGGACAAATTATAAGGTAGATGCGGAACCTAATAACGGTAGGGGGCAAGCGGACTTCATTGTGTCAATGGGACAACGAAACCAAAATATAGTTGAGTTTAAACTCGCCAGCAATTCAACACTCGATCATGTATTTACACAAGTTAAGATTTATGAAGCAGCTAATTGTACGGATGGCAGTTTGATTGCAATTTTTTGTTTTTCTGAAAGTGAATACCTGAAAGCACGGCAAATAGTAATTAATGCTAGTTACGAACATATGATTGATGAGTCTATCTATATAATTGATTGTAGAAATGATAATAAAGCTTCAGCTTCAATAGCATAATGATTCTTTAACAATAACAATTAACTTCATTACCAATTAAGATTATAATTGAAAGATAACAATATTGTGAATAGAAATATGCAAAGTTGTCTGTTTTGAGAAAAATTAAAAAGTTATCATTAGGAGTATTAAAAATGTGTAAAGCAGTAAATGACTCTACTCTTACAAAACTTGGTGATATTTATCAGTACTATATTGCACTAAAAGATTGTTTTGAAATTAACGATGATGAAATGCTGCAAATTGAAATAAATGGAGATGTCAGTGTCATCTCGAACTCTAGGGGGCGCTTTCAAAAAGAAGTCAAACACCACCTAGGGACTGATTTCTTATCAGATCGAGATATTGACTTCTGGAAAACATTAGCTAATTGGTATTCTGACTATGAACGTATTAAGCAATTCTCTGATCTGATATTGTTTACTACTTCGCAAATTAAGTTAGACTCCGCGTGGAATAACTGGAGTAATTATGATTCTACAGAAAGGTTGGCTGTTATAAAAGAAATAGGTGTGGAAGTTAAATCTGATGAAAAGGGATTTCGTAAACAATATAACCGCATATTCGGTGATGACCTTAATGAAAAACAATTATTTGAGATATTGCAGAAGATCACTATTAGTCATGCACAAACCGATATTTCAGGTATCTCAAATGAATTTTCAAAATATGTTGGACACATACCTTCCGACAATAGAGATAACTATATAGGTGCTCTCCTCGGACAGATTTTGGTGGGAGTCAAAGATCCCCCCCACAGATGGGAAGTAACCAAGAAGGAGTTCGAACTTATACTTCAAACTACTTCTCCTGCATTTTCTATGCCCAGTCAACGCCCATTGCCAATTGATTATGTAAACGAAATAGTTCCCAATGAAGATGCACAGAAACTCAATCACAAAAAATTTGTGTATGCAATAAAAGCAATTGAACACGATGTTATGATTCCGAAGGCTGTATCTGATTACTGGAAATCCGATATGACCATTTTAAGATATTTTCAAAATGACCCTTTATATCTAGAAGATTTATCCAGATATAGGAACACTTTAGGCGATAGACTATTCTTCGAAAAGGATACTGCTATTCGCGGAGCTAATGGTAAAAGTAAAGAAAAATGCGTAGACTTGTCTAAGGATTTTTACAATTTAGCAATGCGATGGGATGCTAAGGATTTTGGATCAATTATCAGAAATCAGGATTTCTTCCAAAGAGGAATCATTCACAACATTATTGATGACGGTGAAATAGATTGGAAAGTTGGTGATGATACAGATGGGCATTAAGGAAATGTCGACATTATCAACCAATCCTCATTATTATGCTTTTTTACTGCAGAATTTTTTATCAGGTTATGATAAACCGTGCGAAGCAAGATTATTGTTTATGACTTTACCGATACTTTTGTATTCTGAGTCACGAGAAAAACTGGTAACCGCAAACAGTCGCAGCAAAATGGAATCACTGTTTAGCTCCCCGCAAAGCATAAATGATCGTAAGATCGCTGGTAAAACAAGACTTTCAGGTTATCTAAACAGATATAATACTCTTCTGGAGGATTGCAAAAAAGCAATAATCATTCTTTCATCGGAAAATAATATTGTGATCAAAGATAAGAACATTGTTGTTTTACAAAGACTCCAATATAAGGACCATAAGGGGAAAATCAAGGACTGGTCCAGAGCGGCATATTATTTAGGACTCGTCTTTGCCAACGCCGATGAAGATCATTTATGTTATTTTTTAGGGGTGGAAAAGCATGAATAGTTACATAAGGTCAATAGTCATTTTCAATAAAGATGGTGACAAGCGTGTTGTTCCTTTAAAACAAGGAGTAAATATTATTACTGGTGAATCAAAAACGGGAAAAAGTGCCTTAGTTGAAATTATTGACTACTGTCTGTGCAGCTCACGTTGTACCGTACCTAAAGGAAAAATAACTGGCTTTGCTTATCTATATGTCCTACCAATGTGCATTGATAAGCAAACAATTGTTATTGCTCGTTATAGTTGGAATTATGGCGGTAAAATGTTCATCATCAGAGAAAAGTTAGACTTTGATATTAATAGTCTCTCCCTCTCATATTTTGATGATAAGACTGAACTTCAGCATAAAGACGCGCAATATGAAATCGAAAGTACATTGGGACTCCTTGTTACAAATATGGGTTCTGATGACGAAAAGCAAAAGAAAAAGGCTTCTCTAAGAAATATGGTATCTTATATGTTTCAGCATCAAAATCTGATGGCAAGTAAATTTGCTCTATTTTATCGTTTTGCCGATTATTACAAGCGCAAAGACGTAATAGAGCAGTTCCCTGTTTTTGCAGGATTTATCAGCCAAGAATATTATAGTGATTTAATTTTGTTAAATAGCCTGAAGGAACAGCTAAAAAAGAAGCAAAAGCAGCAAAAGGTTAATGAAAAAGGATCTAACTACATCAAAGAAAATCTTGGACCGATTCTTGGAAATTATTATGCATTATTAGGATTGGATTTTGATGAAAAGAATACTAAGGTTCAAAAAATGGTTCAATTAACAAAAAAATTACCTGAGTTTGATGATACGCAATTGTTTGGAGAAGCTGGTATCACAGACAGGTATCATCAACTTAATAATGAACTTGAGCACTTACGTGACCAGGAACGTGATGTGTTATTAAAACTGAAAAACATTGGGGATGCAACACATAACGGTAATGATTTTGCTGAAATGTTAACCGATTTAAAACAGCAGACTACTACCGCTGGAGAAGCATCGGAGCATTATACATGTCCATTGTGTGGCCAACAATGTGATGATCTCAAGGAGACAGATGCTGAATTATTTAAGGCCTCCGAATGGTTAGAGCAGGAAATAATACTTACGAAAAAATATACACAAGACTTTTCTGAAGATATACGGATATTGCAAGAAGAACATGGTCGCATTGAAACCAATATCAAAGAGGTTTGGAAACAAATCAAAACTATTGAGAAAAAGTTCATTACTTCCAAAGAACTTGTATCAAAGCGAGAAAAAATTAATTATGCGAAAGCTAGAATCAACTTGTTTCTAGAAATGAGCCAAACGGGCTTATTTGAAAGTGTAGATCAGGATATCAGTGATCTAAAAGAACAAATCGCGAGGCTCGCAGAAAAGGTGAATGGATTCGATGTTGAAACCAAGAAGGCAAAAGCACAAACTTTCTTATCAGACAATATGAATAAGCTTGCGCTGACTTTGGATTTTGAGGAAGAGTACCGCCCAATTAGCTTAAACTTCAGCCTTGTCGACAACAGTTTTGATCTTTATCATTCTCAAGGTTCCTATGAAAAAATATATCTATCTGAAATGGGCAGTGGCGCAAACTGGGTGTCATGTCATATTGCAATGTTTTTAAGCTTTTTGCATTACTTCGCTTCTCAAGAAAAATCACATATGCCGTCAATCTTGTTCTTTGATCAACCCAGCCAGGTATATTTTCCACAAGTAGACAATAATAAAGAAAAATTTTCTCAAGCAGATATAGCTGCAGTCAATAAGATGTACAAGACAATTTTTGATGAAATAGCTAAGATAAGTAAAGATACGGGTATTACTCCACAGATTATTATTGTTGACCATGTTGATGGTTCAGATCTTGAGGTGAAAGATGAATTTATGAGTTATATACGAGCTGATTGGCGCGATGGTAGAGCTTTAATATGAAAAGATTGGTAAATGAAATTAATAGTTCTTCCTATAATCCATTTTGTATTAGTGTAGAGAGAAAGTATGTGGTATTTGGGATGAATAAAAAGATTCTGTTCGAAAATAAAGTAAAGGTTAACGGCCTGTGCGAGAAGATAGTTAATACAACCAATGAAACGCTGAAAGAGCTATGGCAAGATGGTGAGGGTATAGATTTTCTGAATAAAGTAAAGTTTGAACGCTGTGGGTATGATCCTCTATTTGATTATGGTATAAATTTTATTGAGCAGGCTAATCAGACTTTTACTTATCTTGTCTGTCTTGCAGCTGAGAGATTCTCCAATCAAAGCATCCAATACATATTTTACAGTTATTTTGATACAGAATCCGGGTATGATGTGGTTTTCGATGATGGTAGTATGATATGTTCTTAACTATCGCTGCCAAAGTTAGAGACGTAGTTAAAATGATAGCCCTCAACAAGTATTGACTATCCGGTGGGACTGACCAATGTAAGAAACCCTATTGACTCTGATTCTTAATAGCACGTTAGTAAGGGGTATGGTTACACTTTCAGAACTCTTTGAGAGTTTGAAAGGAGAGTTTTCGTAAATTTGGTGATTGGAGGAAGGGAACGATCGAAGTTCGGCGAAAAAGAAATGTGCGAGCCAAACATGGTCTTATTTAAAAGAAACCAGGTTTGAGGAAGAGATTTTTATACTTCCTAGTGCCAAACTAATAAATTTAACTCAGGGGCAGTCCCCTATAAAAGGGGTTGCCGGGTCTGGTAAGGAGAAGCTTGATTTAAGCTTAAGGCTTTTGGGGTTAATAAATGCATTATATTGGAATCGATTAGCATGGATCGATGCCAAAGAGTTCGGGATTTATATTATTGATGTCAATGAAATGGTTGTTTGCTGTGAATCCAAGGTATTTCAGCGATTAAATGATTGCTGCAATTGTCGAAGAATATGCCCCAAAAGGGGCATTGTCGAAACGAAATACTAGGAAGGATGAGAAGAATGGAGGACGTCGTTTACGAACCATATTCTATAATGCGCGCCGTCCCTTTGACACTAAATTCATTTCCGCTTATATGCAATACTTTCATGTATATGAATCGAGATTTTTTCGTGCGGATTTTCGCTGATAAGTCTCAAGCTAAAGAATTATTAATTGTTCACCCAGGCACGGATAGATTGTTGTCGAGTGCCGTTGCTTGCGCCGCGTTTACGAGTGTGTTTCATGGCAAGGTAGACGTGTTGGAATATTACCGACAATTTAACCATGATGAAATGGTAATGCGCGGACGAGAAATTAAATGGAGTTTACTAAGGCTATGATGAAGAGTAACACTGCAACTACCTCCTCATCCGCAGCTCGGAGAAACCCCTTCCTGTTATACCATCAGAATTAAAGAGAATGTAATCAATAAGAAATTGGAAACAGCAAGTTGGTTGTTCATCATAACGAATGATGATGCGGCTGATGCCAAGGGATTGTCTGGTAAATAATATTATGAGGAGCGGGAAAAATGTTTTGATCATCAAGAAGAAAAGTGGCGGCCACGCGGCCGCCGTTCCTTTTTGGGCTCCACCTAAGCTTGCGGTGGGTCGTAGAAGTCGTTGATCGTGGTTCCAACAACCTTAATATCCCGCTTTCCGATCAGCTCGCCGCTGGACGTAAGGAATACATTCTTCTGAATGATCGTATCCATAACGGCCTCGGCCTGAGCCTTATCCAGGTCTTCCCTCGGATCGGGGATGGTGATGGAAAACGTTTTGCCGCCGGCAGTCGTAAAAGTTAACCTTACCACCTTATTCGTCGTTACGGCCATAGTACCACCTCATTTTCAGCAAATTTTCCGGAGGGTTACTCATTGAGCAGCTCAAAATTTTTCCTCAGGAGCACGTTCGTTACCGGATGCTGTCCCAGACTGAATAAAGCTGCCGCCACATCATAAACATCCTGTTCGGTGGCGTCAGACTTCAGGTCATTTAGACTTTTCTGCTTGAGTTCCGGGCCGCCAGTGGGCGTGGTCCCGGTCTGGTATTTTACAATCAGCGTTGAATTTAAAGACGTCGTACTTACCGCCATTGTCCTCACATCCTTTCCGACCTATTGACCGGCCGCGTTGAAATCAGCCCGTCCGTTTATTTTATGATCTTGCTTGTCCGGAGGTTACAGTCTGCGGCTAACCTATAAAAAAGTATGGTTCCCGCTTTCGATTCTGGGACAAGCCATTTAAATGAGGTTTGTCACACGCCTAAGTCTGCCCCCATATTCTGTTAATAAAGTAACAGAAAGGGCAGATAGTCTTATGAAGGATTTGATCACAGATCGCACGCCGCTTGTGATCGCGGCTGAAATAAACACGATCAGACATCAGACCGGGAAGATCCTTCTTGCCGGCGCCATTGAAATCGGCCGTCGCTTGAAGGAGGCTAAGGATCTGCTTCCCTATGGAGAATGGGGCAAGTGGTTGAAGGAATCGGTCAGTTACTCTCAGCGAACGGCCGATAGGTTAATGCAGGTCTGTGAAGAGTACGAGACGAAACTGCTTGCCTCCCCCGACAGTGACGGCCAGTCAGATTCGTCACCGGTGACGAATCTGACCTATACCCAGGCACTCATCCTCCTTGGGATCCCGGAAGAGGAGCGGGAGGAGTTTATTGCCGAGCACGATGTCGAGAGCATGACCAGAGTGGAACTGCAACAGGCTGTCAAGGACAGAGACCAGGCTATTCAGGAGAAAAGAGACCTCCAAAATGACCTGATCTTGAAAAGCAACGAACTCGCCCAATTAACCACTCAGACCCAAAGCTTGGAGCAACAGGTGAACGACTACAAGTTGAAATACTCCGCTGAGCAGGAAAAAGTCACGTTAAAGCAAAGGGAGCTGGAGGCGGCCAAAAAAGAGGTCCCGTCCACCAGGAAAATTGCCGAACTGGAGAAAAAGCTCAAAGACGCGGAAACCAAATCCTCTGTCAGGACGACGGAAGCACAATTCACCATTCACCGCGATAACATGATCAAAGCTTACGATGAGCTGCTGAAAATGCTCACCGCATTAGACAGAACGGATTCAGAGGCTAAGGAAAAATACAGGGAGACGGTGAGTATGATTGTTGAAAACATGGCGAAGACCCTGAAAGTATGGCCCCCCGTCATCAAGACAAATTTATCAATTAATACGACCCAGTCCGAGAGGGGTTAAAATTCAGTGGCCACCTGGTCGTAATCCTCCCTACGGAAGAGAAGAGTTCATTGTGGAGAGTATTATATGGATAGAACTCTCAAACAGGATGCTCAAGAGGGGAGAGATATAGAATATATTGAAAAACTCCTGAATTATGCCAGCAAGCAGTTACCGATGAGGAACTGCAGTAGATCCTCGGGGAGCCGCGCAAGGAGCTCTCCTTTTCCGTGTGGGGCAGGGGCTTCATCCGATCGAACGAACGGCTCTGCTGCATGGCGAGTTTGTCAAAATTCATCCTTTTGTTGATGGTAACGGAAAAACAGCAAGACTTTTGCTTAAGTTTGAACTTATGAAAGCAGGCTTTCCCCCTGCGCTAATCAAAAAAGATATACGCTCTGAATACTATGATTCCCTCGACCTGGCACATGCCACTGGCGATCGATTTACAATATAATCTCAGGATGGAACGCCAAAAACGGAAAAAATAGCGGATCGTAGAGTTCATTTGTTGGTGAGGTTGTGAGCATAATATCAACTGTTGACAGTAAACAATGTTAGCGTATTGTATCTGGATTGGCTTGTACAATGAAGGCAGGCGATTTAAGATAAAGGAGAATTCCCGATAGGGGTATGGAGGTGGCTTCTGTGTCAGTGCATAAATTTGATCCCGAAAAACGCAAAATACTTAATAGCAAACAAAGACAGGAAATTATGCCCCCGGCTCAGGTTTTAAGTGATATTGGGCTTGGAGCTCATACTGTATGGGCTGATATTGGTTGTGGCACAGGCTTTTTAACGATACCGCTTGCACATGAAGTGAAGGAAGTGTACGCTCTCGATATACGTGCTGAAATGCTTAGCGATCTCAGTGAAAGTCTTACTCGACTACAAATTCACAATGTAAAGGTACTTCAATCCGAAGAAAGTCGTCTTCCCTTACCAGATCAACAGGTGGACGGAATACTAACGTCGCTTGTTTTACATGAAGTGGAACAACCTATTGTATTTTTCCGTGAATTGAATAGGGTTCTTCAAGTGGGTGGCAGATTGGTGGTCATTGAGTGGGCCAAAGCTTCTACGGAAATGGGACCACCGCTTGAACACCGATTGTCCATCCAACAGTTGGATGATTGGGCATTAACCACGGGTTTCGTAAAAGTAAAATGCTGGAAATGGTCTGACAATTATGTTGGAATTGAGTATTGCAAGGGATAACCCTACCATACATGTCAACATTTCTGTCTTCTTGCTATGGACATGATATTTAATACCCTTCTCCTTTGACGAGATGCGATCAATTATTGCAGAGGTCATAAGTACGAAAAAGAATTTGATGACGATAAATGAAGCAGGATCTCGTTGGATTGCAGCAATGCGGGTAAGTACAAAAAGTTTTATAATCAGTATTTTGCGATTAGGAGGGGATTATCGTGAAGAAACTAATTTTAGTAACCTCACCACCTGCGAGTGGAAAAACTTATGTCTCAAAGAAGCTTGCTGAGGCCTTAAGTCATGTTGTCTATCTGGATAAGGATACACTCATACCACTATCGAAACAGATCTTTGTTGTAGCAGGTGAAGAGTATAATAGAAATTCTGATTTCTTTAATAAAAATATTCGTGATTTTGAATACGAAACAATAGTAGCACTTGCTCTGGAAGCGTTGAATTATGATGATATTGTATTAATTAATGCACCCTTTACAAAAGAAATAAGAGATTTGAACTATATCAATATGCTAAAAACAAAACTAAGAGATAATAATACATCTCTAGTTGTTATCTGGGTAGAAACTTCTATAGATGTAACCCGCCAAAGGATGATTGCGAGGAAATCCGATAGAGATACCTGGAAACTGGCACATTGGGATGAATATGTTGCAGGACTTAATTTTGATATACCAGTTGCTTTGGATGATCCTAGTATTAAAGATGATTTACTTGTCTTTAAAAACTCTACCCATGAAGAATTCACAGATTCCTTAAAACAAATAGTATTTATATTGGAAGAATCATCGAACAGAATTAAATGACTTAGCAACTGCCAGGGAAGGGGGGATGGATCATGTTTAACATTGCGAGCTTGACCTTAAAAGAAATGGTCCGACGCCGAATCCGTCTCATCACTCTGACTCTAACGGTGAATACTCGAGCTCGGCATTCGCCTCGCATTAGGGGTCCGGCCCTACTAAAAATCGACAAGATTATTTACAAATCTTAATCGCCATTAAAGACGTATTTGGTGTAACGTTGGTACCGTCAATATGACCAAGACAATATGCATTCCTTCAGCAAAAAGGTGTTAGATCGTGCGCAAACGATCGAATTTAACTATATCGATCTGGTAGCTTCCCTATCAATAGATCGGTTGATGAAGAACTTATGCGGAGGGAGAGTCGCTTCGTAATTAGGTTTGATTGAGTGTGTAGAGGCTGTCTCAAAATGACGATTTGTGCACCCATTCCTGGCAGATAAGAGCCATTTATAGTATTGCCAAAACAAAGTCAAATTTCCGTTTACACAAAACAATTTACACTACCGAAGAATCATTCTAGTCGTGGTGCATTTCAGATATATCGTTATGAAAGCGTTCCTGATATCTCTTGTCAAGGATTGTCCACCATTCATCCTTAATGAGTGGTTCCGACCACATTTCAGGATCCATGATGGTCTGGAAATAAACTGCATATCCAAGGTCGTCAAAATCATACTTTAGAATCCATTTCAGAACATAAAACAGATACTCCGTATCAGCCAAGAATTCCATCGGTTCTTTCATTTGGTAATAAAACCAATGCCATTTGAATTCATCAAGGTTATCACAGTACCGCCTTACATAGTTAGGCACTTGCGAACTGCTCATAAATTCCTTGAAGATATCCAATGATTTCATATACTTTTCCATAAGCTATATTATAGATATGAGTTCTGAATAAAAGCACCGGAAGTTGTATCCGCAGGGATGCAACAACCAGTGCTTTTGTCATATCTCCTCCTCATCAGGAGTGTATATGAAATATCTTAACTTTATAATGCCCTTTTAAAATGTCCTTGACACGGGGACCACTTTACAAATAGAAATCAATTTCTATTTTGAGACAGCCCCTTCTAAGCAAAGAGCTTTTTTTACAGCAATGCATGAGCGATATTCATGCGAAGATGGTATGTATTTTACTTTAACTTTAACTTGGATCTACAAAGTAATGTCTAAGCCACATGTTATGGTTTACCTTGAGATGCTAACGTGATAGAGGAGAAAAATGTAAAAAGAAACAGTTTTTGGCAGGGTTTAACAGAATAATGAAGAATTTATGTTACGGAAAGACTTTGCCACAAGGTGATCCATACTAGTTTAAAACTCAAAGAAGGAGAGAAATGAAAATATGGCATCAAGCTTTGGTTGGGTTGATTTCTCTGAACAAGAACGCAAAAAAATGGTTGATGGCTCCTCTTTCCCTCGCCATGCTTGACCTGCAAGGTAATCAAGACACTTACCGAGATCCGATTGCACTCTTGGAGGCTTTGCGCAGGGCTAGCGGGAAATTCTTTGTGTTTTGCCAAAAAGGACAAATTGCTGTGCCCAAGACTAGCCAGCTTTTATACAGTTATTTAGAATCCATGGTAATCGAAGTCATGTCACCAAATCCTCACGGGGTCTTTCATCCCAAAACTTGGTTGCTACGCTTCACCTCTGACGACGGTCCAGAAATTTATCGTTTTCTTTGTCTTTCTCGTAATTTAACCTTTGATCGTTCTTGGGATAATATCCTCACTTTAGAGGGGGAAGTAGGCAAGCGTCGTTATGCTAGAAATCGCCCTCTGGCCGACTTCGTAAAATCCTTACCCAGTATGGGACAAAGCCTAATCGATCCCAAAGTGCTGGCAAGTATCGATTCATTAGCAGAGAAAGTCATGCGCGTTCAGTTTCAAGCCCCAGAAGGATTTGAAAACCTTGCATTCTGGCCAATGGGTATTCCCAAATATCATAAACTTCCTATACAAGGTTCACATCCAGTCGCTGCCCCTAAGCCGTGAAGCAAGTTATATCAATGATTTAAAGCGAACATTGGTGGCATATAGAATGGTTTTTGGCCAACCGCGACAAGAAGATCTCTTAAGGTTCCTGACAACTCACTTTCAGGATGATTAAGAGTTAAAGGAGTTTCTCAATTATAGGATTGATTTGAGGCCAAGAGCAATTGAAGGTTAATTATGCACTAAATTAAAAAGCGGCGACTAAGCAATGTGTGAGGGGATGCCCAATTATCAAGTGGAGGGAATTATGAAAATAGAAATTGGAGAATCACTGTTATATTCGTGGCTTAGGCATGCAAAGGGATGTCAGCTTGTCCAAATGAATTGGAAGACATCCTCTAATTCATGGGAAATGAAAAATGAAGAGACTATTCGAAAACTAATGCTTGACTCCTCCGAATTATTCAGCAGTAAATACAATTACCAAATATATAAAGGCAATTCATCCCTATCTCAATTACTACAGCAAGCAGAAATTGATGTGCTTGGCGTGAATTTTGAAGAAAACTCGCAATACTTATATGCAATAGATGTTGCTTTCCATGAAGCGGGCTTAAATTATGGCGGTAAAGATGAAACCGTTATGAGAGTCGCAAAAAAGATACTTCGTTCAGCGATGTGTTTGTATGGATATTTTGATATAAAAGTTGGTGAAATTATTTTTGCTTCGCCCAAAATCAATAATTCTGTTATCGATGCAATTATGGAATGTGTTCCGGATATGCAAGACTTACTACATAAATGCGGGCTAAATTACAATGTGCGAATTATTGGAAACGATGATTTTGACGAAAAGATAATGCAACCTGTTATAGCGGCAACCGCTTTAAATTCAGACACATCAGAATTGTTCATGCGAAGTATGCAAATGTATAATATGTTTTCCCATGATAATCGAAAACTAAATGAACGCTTACACCCTAAAAGTAAACGTACGCCAATGGCTGAAACAATTGAGGTTACTAATATAGATGGACTAAGTGAAATGAAGATTGGTGTGCTTGTAAGAAGCACTTTGACTAAAATGCTTAATAGTCACGAAATATCCGAAGAAGAAATAGTGTTAATGCAAACTGCAGAGTATTCTAAGCAAACTTTTGATATTCAATTTCCCCTGCTTAGAAAAGCTTCTCTCAGTAATGGAGAAAAGGTTTTGCGTTACTGGTCGGGAGCCGTTGAAGCATATGGGGAAAAGTACTTTATTTGCTCTGAGTGGTATGAAGTAGCTCAAAATAATGACCGACCTCATTTTATGAAGTGGTTGACTTTACATAAATAGATATGTTTTCTGTGGGTCAAACAGACAAAAAGGCGAAAAATTAAGGAGTTTAATGCTCATGAGTCAGAACGAGGCAATCATTGAAGCGTTTCAGGCACTAGGAGGTATACGGGGAATCGCCGAGATCACAAGTTGGATCAATGAAAGATATGGGAACCAGTGGAAGGGCTTCGGTACAGTTATGGCTGACATGGTTCCGAGATCCCATGGCGGTAATGCTTCTTCACTGGAACCCAAACATTTCCGCGTTTTAGAAAGGGTAAAAAGAGGTAAGTATCGCTTATTAAACTATTAGCTTGATGGTCTTAAGTAGTTTGTTTTGGCTACTTCCCCAAAGGAATTTGATCGAAACAATGGGTCATCCTACCTGAGGAGATGGTGGACAGAGTTAGGAGGAGAATGGGTAATGAGGAACACACTAGATAATGAGGCCATTTGGGAAAATATTAAAAGTCACGCCGGTGAGATATTCCGCTAAATTCGAGGCGGAGAGTTTACCTATGTCATGAAAGGGAATGCGGTTGTACCGGACAGGACCAATGTCCAAATCTCTAAGGCTCATTTTATGGAAGCATTGGAACACTATCCTCTGAGCAATACTGTTCCACTTCAGAAATTGCGTGGACCATCATACATTTACGCGATTCTAATGGACAAGCGTATTTATCAGAATTAGATAATCATAGGATCAGGATAGAAAGGTTTGAATCAATAAATGGATTTTAAACGAGTAATAGGTATCGGTTGGGACGTTGGGGGTTGGATGGGTAACAAACAGGGTGTCGCTGCGGTAATGTGGAAAGTGGGTTCAGAAGAGCTCGAATGGCTAGGGACACCAAACCAATTCTCTTTACCGATTGGATCACTACTATCAACTCAGATGTTGATTGAAGAAGCTGTAGACAAAAATAATACTAAAATGTTGGAAGAGTCTCTGATTGTCATAGGAATTGATGCCCCATTAGGCTTCCCTGCTGATTTCGTTCAACTGGTCTCAGGTGAGCCAGTTGAATGTTTCAGACCACTGCGAGAAATTGATAATAAATTAGCTTACAGGGATACGGATCGACAAATTTATAACGAGTTAGATAATAAGAAACCATTATCAGCTACGTTTGATAAGCTGGGTAACAATTGTACTGTGGCAGTGTGCCATATAAATAAGTGGTGTAAAGAAGATGGCTATTCAATTCATCCTATGACGAATAATCCTAGCGACAAAAAGATTATTATAGAGGTATATCCTGCTCTTGTAAAACCCAGTCAAGACGGTGAAGTCAAATCTCCCTTAAAAGAATTATTGCATAAGAATATACCTTATCCTTCAGATGCGTATGATGCGGCGATTTGTGCTATTATGGCTGTGGCATATGGAGCTGATGGTAAATTTCTTCAGCTTCCTAAACTTGTGCATCCTCCAGACCATTTAGATTCGGTAAACAAAGAGGGGTGGATTTATCACTTCCCCAGAGGCACCTGTACATAGAAGTTTCTTAATTAAAAAGATTCCATGAGAAGAGAGCTTATGGAATTTTAGAAATGCTCGAGCTCGGCATTCGCCTCGCATAAGGGGTCTGGCCCTACCAAGAATCGACGTATATAGACAAATTGATAACAACCTTACCTAACCCATACGACAAAGATTGTTGTCGATCCCCCAAACCATCATTTCATTGAGACTAAGGATAGTCTTCCCAATATTATGGCAATTACTGGTTGTAAATGCGCCTCAGCGGAATCACTATAGTTTCCATCAAACCGGCTACTACCAATAAACTGCACCTAGCCCTAGGTGCAGTTTTTATTGTTTTTTCAGTTACTTGTTTTCTATGGATTGAAAGATGGAACAGAGCGCGATTCAACATATTAAGATTATTATACGCAAATCCATGAAAAAGACATTTTATAAACTTACGTTCAGCTCGTAATTAACGGTGCAGGTAATCGTCTTGTCAACCAGTGGCAAGTTAATTACGGGGGTTAGGCTTATCTTGTGGTTTTTATCGCGACGTGATAGACAGAACCGCACTGCACCTTAATGCTTACATATACACGAAAGACTCTTAACACCTGTAACTATTGCTGGCTTTCCAAGCTAATACCTTATTCAATATGGCCTCAACATCTTCTTTTTGGACAGGTTTGGACAGTATCTGAAGTGGAGAAGCGGTCATTAAAGCATTTGCCTCATCGGAAGCCGTTGCAAAAACTATATGACAAGCAGTATTGTAGCACCGAATATATAAAGCCGTTTCCAGTCCGGTCATTTCTTTCATATAGTAATCAAGGAAGAAAAGATCAAAAAATTCCTTATCCTCGTTGAATTTTTCAAGAAGTGTTTCTCCGCTATCAAATTGATAAAGATTGAATCTGACGTCATTTTCAGTTTCATATTCTTGAATCAGTATCATCAGATATTTACGCTGGATGAGCTTGTCGTCACATATGCTAATGTTTAACAATGTAATTCTCCTTCCTCAACTATTTCTCGAACAATAATTAATTAAATATTGCGGTATAACAACAATATTATATCTCCATAATGCGTATTCTTGCAATTCCATTTTAGGTAGAATTAGATAAAATATTGTTGTATCTAATGGAGGAATCATATG
>LOEW01000039.1 GCA_001516045.1 Desulfosporosinus sp. BRH_c37 | reverse complement strand
GTCCTATCTAATTTATCAGTAAAAGCTTTGCAAAGGTCGTAATCGCCTCCACAATTATTTACGAGGTCGGCAGTATATTGTGCGGGAGAATCTTCAACGCCTTTTGCTTTCTGATATTTAGTTCCAGCGAAGTCCATTACCCCTGCGATTACTGACATACTGCTGCGGAATTCACCGGGTTTTGCCATTTCTAAGATTAAAACCTTATCACCATTTTTTACTGCCTGGATTGCACCAGCTAATCCAGCTGTTCCTGCACCGACAAACACGACATCATAAACTTTATCCCAATTCATTTTTTTGCCCCCTTTTAATTTTCGTTAATGCTAATTGCTGTTATCTTGTTTTCCTCTGCATGGCCATGATTTAACCAATGTATTCCCCCTCTTGCAATTCTGGCCTTTTTAGATTACAGAATATTCTTAATTGCAAGACGAGTTCCAAGGGAATCAACAAAATAATGTTTCGAGTCCTATCTGTCAAATTTTAAATTTGAATTGTCGAAAATACTAGTTAAACGGTAAAGCAAAAGCTTGTTTATGGGATTCCTAAACAAGCCTTGGTTGAAAAAGATATTCATTTTTGAATTCTTATAATGTCTTAGCATTTGAAAACTACTTATTTTCAAAGGTAAATAAACATATATCCTTTGATTCATCCTCGTCTTGTCAAAATTCATCTTTGAATCATTTAGTCCTTACTTTAGAAACATCTAATTACGATTATCATTTATCTTATCCATATCAAATCCCAGTTCCAGCAAACAAGAGGTAAATTAGTTATAGAAAAGGCTTGTTTATAGAATCCTACAAACAAGCCTTAGTTACTTAAATTATTCACCCTTGTTACTATTACATCTAGCTCTGAACCAGGTTTTCATAAAAAGAAAGCCTTTTTTATAAAGACTGCAGTATCCGGAAATTAGTTATTTGGTGTTGTATCAGCTAGGATTGTTGTGAACAACGATATTCGTAAGATAATGGTAAACATTTTAGAGTCAGTCAATTTGAATATTTATTAGCCTTCCGCGACATGGTTGGCTGGCTGATTCCTAAGGCTTTAGCTGCTTCATAAGTATTTTCATATTTTTTAAGAGCGAGGTTAATTAGTTGCTTTTCAATCTCTTCAACTGCTTCTTTAAGTGGAACAATCTCCTTTAACTTTAACAAAACAGCTCCCTTTTCCTTGCTATGAACCTGTTCGGGTAACTGGTGAATATCAATAATGTCTTCGACACAGGTGACGACTAATCTTTCAACTAAATTAGCCAATTGCCTGACATTACCAGGCCAACTGTAATTTACCAGTTCATCAAAGGCCCGTGGAGAAAAGGACTTTTTTGTATTATATTTTAAATTAAATTTTTCTTTAAAAAAATGTAAAAAGGATGGAATGTCTTCCAGTCTTTCCCTCAACGGAGGAATACATATGGGGATAACATTTAATCGGTAGTAGAGATCTTCTCTAAACTTACCCTGGGCTACCATTGATTCTAGGTCCCGATTAGTGGCGGTAATGATCCGTACATTTACTTGAATGATCGCGTTACCACCGATACGCCTAAATTCATTTTCCTGTAAAACCCGCAATATTTTTACTTGTAAATCGGTAGGCAAGTCACCAATTTCGTCTAAAAAAAGAGTTCCTTTATCAGCCAGTTCGAAAAGTCCAAGTTTGGTCTTGGTACCGGACCCTGTAAAGGACCCCGGTTCATAACCAAAAAGTTCAGATTCTAACAGGTCCCTAGGAATAGCACCACAATTAATTTTAATAAAGGAGCCCTGTTGGCTTCTTGGACCGGAATAATGTATCATTTTTGCAATAACCTCTTTGCCAACCCCTGACTCACCCAAAATCAGAACTGTTGTATCAACTTGGGCAATTCTGAAAGCATTTTCAAGAATAGTACACATTTCCCTGCTTTTGGCTACCACATCTTCAACTTTCATTTGTTGGATACGCAATTCTTGCAATTCGTTATTATATCGTTCCTGAGTGCGGGCCAACTCCTCTCTCAGGAAGTTCAACTCGGTAATATCCCGTACATTTGTCACCACCCGAAAGACTTTGCCGTCTTCACCAAAAACTGGTGTACCGGTAATGATTGTTTGTTTACCTGTATTAATCCTCTGCACCATAGTGAATGGTTCGTGGGTCTTTAAAATTTTTAATGTGACCGATTCATTAAGAACCCCTTGTTTCTCCAAGTCCCGCATGTTTTTCCCCAAATAAAATTCCGGTTTGTAACCTGTTAATCGTTCAATGGCTTTATTAACCCTTATTGTACGTCCTGCAGCATCACAAACATAAATTCCGTCATAGGAACAGTCTATCACGGCATTTAATTCCTTATTAAGTTCTTTAACATTCTTCAATTCTTTTAAGATTTCTTCCAGTTCAGTCATATCCTGAAAAATGGCCACAGCGCCAACCACCCTACCGTCTTCAATGATGGGTGTTCTGTTGACGACCACTTTCACCCCGTTTAATTCATACTTGGCACCGATTTGACCTCGGCCTGACTGTAGAACCTTCAAAAGGCCTGTACCGGGAAAGACTTGTTCAACCTGCTTTCCTATCAATTCTCCATAATCCATTCCAAAAATTCGCTGCAAAGCCTGATTTATAAAAGTAATCTTGCCTGTCTTCTCAATGGATACAATACAGCTATAGGCATTTTGCAAAATATCTTCATACTGTTTTTGTGTAGTTTGTATTTTCGCCCGAAAATAAGCTGCAATCTCCTTGTCCATTATCATTCCGGCAAAGAGCCCGTCCGTCCCTAAAACCCAGATAGGGGTATCCAGATATAAATCTAACCCGTTCAGAAGGCTCTCCAAATCCTCTTCAAATACTATTTTCCCGGGGCAATCCGGGGGTAAAAGCATAAAGCTACTAACCACCGTTACCTCTGATGAATTTTCATCATACTCCTTGGTTTTCCCGTCCTGAAGGGCGGCCCAAACCTGCAAGGATAAGCAAAAAATTCCCACTAATCTTCCGTCCTCTAAAACAGGTGCACAATCCAAACCAGACTCAATGAGCAAGGTCACGGCCGTGTAAAGCTGTTGCTCCGGTTGCAATAACAGGGGAGCAGCCTTAACCAAATCTTTTCCGAGCACAGAAGCACCTCCTTGTATACTAAAGGTAGCTATACAATTTGTTTTCCGCAATTCAGATTGTAGTTAATTTTCAGTTCTTTTCTATAAAAATAGCAAGCCTTAGCAAGAGGGTTTACAGGTGTGAGATGATTAGATACTCCTGATACACACTGCAGTTCAGTAGCAAGCCCACATTGGTCGGGTTTTTATGGATACAGGTGTTTCCTCGTGAGTTTGAGGTTATTATTAAGTCCCTTGGAAAAGAGTATCTGATAGACATCTAGGCCTCTGTGGCGGAAGGACGCGGCAGACCCCTGCAGGTAAAGGCGCCACATCCTGACAAAATTTTGACCGAATTTTTCTTCTATTTCCTTAATTCTTGCCTCAAAAGCATCTGACCAGCAATCTAAGGTTTTGGCATAATGGAGTCTCAGGCTTTCGATATCAATGATATTAAAATCGTGTTCTGGCAGAAGGGCCACTAATTCCCGGAGGGAAGGAATGTAGCCCCCTGGAAAGATGTATTTTCTTGTCCAAGGGTTAACCGAGGCCTCTTTGGCAGAGGTAATTGTATGTAAAAGCATTAAACCTCCCGGTTTTAGCAGGTGTTCCACTGTTTTTATGAAGAGGGGCAGGTTACTTTGCCCTACATGCTCAAGCATTCCTATACTAGCGATCTTATCAAAGGTTTGACCTTTTGCCGGAAGGTCGCGGTAATCCAGCAAATCCACCCTGGCCCTTCCGGTCAATCCCAAGATAGTAATACGCCTGTTGGCTTCCCTGTATTGCTCTTCGCTGAGAGTGATACCAAGAGCTTCTACCCCATACTCCTGAACCGCTTTGATTACCAGCCAACCCCAGCCACAGCCTATATCTAGGAGATTTTCACCGGGTTGAAGTTGAAGTTTACTTAAAATATGGTCAATTTTTTGAAGCTGAGCCTGGTGAAGGGTATCCTCAGGAGTCTTGAAATAAGCGCAGGAATAGCTCATGGTTTCATCAAGCCAGAGGTTGAAGAAGTCGTTCCCCAAGTCATAATGATATTGAACGTCATTTTTCTGCTGATCTTTGGATTGTTTTCCTCCTGCCATTAACCTTAATCCTTTTACCAAGGCTTTTTTTAGTGTTCTTCTTTCGATCAAATTTGCATTATGTGCAAGTTTAACCACTTCTTCAAGAGAACCTAACACCTGGATAGACCCCATCATATAACCCTCACCGAAACCCAAGGTCGGCTCCTTTAAGAGTTGCTGTGCAACCTGTCTGTCTCGAAGACATATCTTCACTAACGATTGGCCATTGCCGTAAGTACGAGTATCTCCGTCCCAGTAATTAACTGAAAAACTTGTTCCAGGGATAGATTTAAAGAAACCATCTAGAACACTTTTATACATGGCTAAGCCTCCTCGTTAGTATAACATTAAACAAACTTACCGGAAATAGTTTTAATTGGAATATTACAAATTTTTCAAAAAATTAAAATCAAGGTATAACGAGGGATTATGTTAAAGCAAAGTCATCCAGCTGTCGGAAATCCTTATGACTTTATCCAATCGTATGACTCCCACTTCTACAAGTGGGAGTGGGACTCCGTCTCTGCTTCGGTGGGGGTAGACTCCCCCACCGAAGACTCGATGTTCAGCTTTAGCTGAACGAGTTCACTGACAGATTTTGGTTGGAGGAGAACCCTAATTCCAAGGATTCTCTCCACCCCTTCAAGCGCAAGCACCGTAAGAAGCTTGGCAAGAACTAGAAATAAACAACCATTACCCGGTATCAAGCTTTATAGCCTCACTACCACCACCAAAAATATTGCATAATTTACTTCTAGTCTACTGGAAGTTAGTTTTCTAAATTACTCAACAAGCCCTTATAACCTTTTGGGGCTCCTGGTGATAAAGCCGTCACCGATGACGCCAGTTTTTATCATTTTATCAACTTGGTCTTCATTGTACCCCAACTCTAACAGGATATCTTTCGTATGCTGGCCTTTATAAGGCGGAGGAAGCTCAGCCAGGGCATCATATGCTCCAAATTTAATTGGATTACCGACGACTTTTACCTTGCCAGCTGTTGCATGTTCAAATTCAACCAACATATTACGGGCTTTAGTGTTTTCACTCTCGCAAATTTGAGGAACCTCTAAAATTGGAGCCACAGCAACCCTGGCTTCACGCAACATTGATACCATTTCTTCAACAGTATAATTACTCATCCACTTATTAATAAATTCCGTCATTTCTTCTATGTTTTTCAATCTTGCTTCATTACTGTTGAATTTTGAGTCAACGGCCATATCAGGTACACTCATTAACCTACACAAGCTTCCCCACAATTTTTCGTTAGAAGCGACTACACAGACAAAGCCGTCTTTGCATTTGTAAACATCATAGGGGCCGCCATCAGGATGTCTGCTCCCCTGCCTCTTGGGAGCCCGCCCGGTTATGGTATACGCTGGCACATTGTTCTCCAGACAGGTAAATATTGAATCTACCAAGGCGACATCAATTCGCTGTCCCTCTCCCGTCGTGTTTCTATAATTAAGCGCCCCCAGTATTCCGATGCATCCATATAACCCAGAAATAACATCCCCAAGGGAAGACCCTACCCGTAATGGCATTTCAGGGTATCCGGTAATACTCATCAACCCCCCCATGGCCTGTGCAAGCATGTCATAGCCCGGCAGTTTGTACAATGGACCATATTGACCAAAAGCAGATATAGACAGATAAATAATATCCGATTTTACCTTCTTGCAATCCTGATAACCCACTAATAGTTTGTCAGCTACACCAGGTGCATAATTTTCCATAACGATATCCGCATCTTTTACAAGGTCATAAAATATTTTTCGAGCTTGCTCTTCTTTTAGGTTTAGTTCTAAACTTCTTTTTCCCCTGTTCAGACCGATGAAGTAGGTTGCTTCCTGAGTACCAGGGGCAAAAGGCGGCCAACTGCGTTCATTGCTGTTTGGCCCTATATCTTCTACTTTAATAATATCCGCACCCAAGTCAGCCAGAATCTGACTGCAAAATGGCCCGGTGTATACTCTTGTCATATCTATAATTTTAATGCCATCCAAAATTTTTTTCTTTTTCTTCATGGTTGCCAACACCTCCTACCTACTAGTCTTTACGTGAAAAAAAGGGTTACTATTACAAAATTCATACACTTCTCATAATTAGATATAATCAGTCAATTAAGATTATTGTTTTAACTATTCTACCCAAATAATGGCCCCTCCACCCTGGGTTAATCCTCCACATATGCCACAGGCAGCATATCCACCCCCATTTTCTTTTAGGTTGTAGGCTGCTGTCATCATGATACGTGCACCGCTGGCGGTATTTGGATGACCGACAGAAATGGCGCTTCCATTAACATTTAGGTCGCATTTTAATGTCTGATATTGGTTTTCATCGTAGTCTAGAATCGGTTTGGTAGAAACTTCCTTGACCATTTCTTTGTAATCGCTGGAAAGGAATTTTTGATTAGCCAGCAGCTTCGTGGATACCAACGGTACACAGGCAAAGGCTTCATTTATTTCGAAGTACCTCATGTCTTTGATACTCAGTTGGGCATCTTCCAAGCATTTCTTAATTGCAAATGCAGGTGCAACCGGCATTATTCTTGGCGCAAGTGCGATAGAGGCCATAGAAACCACTGTGTAAATCGGTTCATATCCCAGTTTTTCTGCATTTTCACGGGTTGTAATAATCTGGACTGCTGTTCCATCGTTCATCCCCGGCGCATTTCCGGCTGTACAGGTGGGATTTCCAAATATGGGTTTAAGCCTAGCCAGATCTGCAATACTAATGTCAGGTCGATATTGCTCGTCTTTGTCAAGTATCTTGCTAGAAATCACATTGCCCTTTTTATCTTTCTTGACTATTTCGAGCGGAACTATCTCGTTTTTGAAAAAACCCCGATCAAATGCCTTGCCATAATTCTGATGACTGGCGTAGGCAAATTCATCTTGTTCTTCTCTTGATACACCGTATTCAATTGCCACTTCGCCCGAATCTACAGCTACCGGGGCATAATCCTTATAACCTAGGGGAATGATGGGGTCTTCAACCAAGAAGGAAGTATGGCGTTTACCTTCCCATCTGATACCGCGCATTAGGAAGGGAACTGTGCTAAAGCTTGTAGCCCCGCCGGTCAAAACCACTGTGGCTTCGCCCAACTTTATGCTCCTGCTTCCGTATTTGACTGTTGTCAGAGCTGAAATACAGGCCTGGTCATACCACACTGACGGCGTTTCAGGGGACAGTCCTGCTTTTAATAAGGCCTGGCGAGCCACTACTGGAGTAAAGGGGTCTTTGCAATTGCTGGTATCACCATTTCCCCACCATACTTCGTCGATGAGTTCCGGATCTATGTTTATTTTTTCCAGGGCATTCTTCATTCCCATCGCGCTGAGATCATAAATATCGATATCCTTCATGGCCCCCCCAAATTTTCCAAAGGGGCTTCTGCAAGCGCTAATACATACAATATCATCTTTACTCTTTTGAAATTTTTTCATTTAAATCTGCTCACTCTCCATTTATTATTGTGCTACCCAGCCGCCGTCAACGCTTAAAATAACTCCAGTACAGTAACTGGCCCCGGGTGAAGCCAAGAATAACGTGGCCGCCTTGAGCTCGTCATCACTGCCAAAACGCTTCATGGGTACATATTGAAGCATAACTTCTTCACTCTTATTAAGAGTCCCATGAGTCATCTTGGAAGGAAACCAGCCAGGAGCTAAGGCATTTACAGTAATATTGTATTGGCCCCATTTGACAGCCAGGTCTTTGGTTAATCCCGCTACGCCCGCTTTACTTACCTGATAGGCTACCGCATCCATAAATTCAGCCGGAGCACCTACAAAAGCGGCCAGAGATGTTAAGTTTATGATTCTGCCATAATTCTGTTTAACCATAATCTGACCAGCTTTCTGGGCCATAATCCATGATCCAGTCAGGTTAGTATCGATTACCTTTCTCCATCCGTCGAGAGGATATTCCAACGCTGGTGCCCCCCAGGTGGCACCAGAATTGTTGACTAGAATATCAACTCTGCCAAACTCCTTCAGGACCAGTTCATAAAGCGCATCGATTTCCTCAGGAGCTTTGACATCACAGCGAGCAGCCAGAACTTTGATTCCCAACTCCTTTTCCATTTTCTCTGCCGCTTCTTGGCATCTATCAATGTTCCTAGCGGCAAGAACCAGGTTGGCTCCTGCTTCCCCTAGAGCATAAGCCATTTGTACTCCTATCCCAGCTGCTCCACCGGTTACAATTGCTACCTGTCCTGATAAATCAAATAGTTCTTTATTCGTTCTCATCAATTTTCAACTCCCTTCAACTGCGATAAACGCTCTGTTAATTATCATAAGTATAGAAACCTTTACCGCTCTTCTTTCCTAATAACCCGGCTTGAACACGCTTCTTCAGCAAGGGATGCGGTTTGTATCTGTCGCCAAAGTCTCTCTCCATGGTTTCCATTCCGTGCATGGCAATTTCCGCTCCTACCAGATCCAACAAGGTACAAGGTCCCATTGGATGTCCAGCGCATAGCTGCATAGCTTTGTCGATCTCCTCCGGACTGTTACCTTCCTGAACCAGTTTGATCGCTTCGTTCATAAGCACATCCAACAGTCTGCTGACAATAAAACCAGCAAAATCTACAGCTATGGCTGATTCCTTTCCAATTTTCTCTACATAGTTAAGGGTAATTTTCATGGTTTCCTCAGAGGTAAGTTGCCCTTTAATTACTTCGACACCCTTCATCAAGGGTACCGGATTCATAAAGTGAATGCCAATAACTTGTTCTCCTCGACTCGTGGCACTGGCAATCTCCGTTACGGGAATTGCTGATGTGTTTGTCCCCAAGATGGTTTCCGGTTTGCAAAACCTTTCAAGATCAGCAAATATTTTTTTCTTCAGCTCAAGGTTTTCTAAGACACATTCCACGATTAGATCAGCATCTTTACATGCTTCTTCAAGATTGGTGGTTATAGTTATACGTTGTAAGGTCGCTTTTGCATCATCTTCCGTGATTTTACCTTTATTAACCATCTTACCTAGGTTCTTTTCAATGGTGGCCATGGCCTTTGTTAAAGCGTCATTGGAAATATCGTTTAGCATTACCTTGTATCCACCAGTTGCACTGACTTGGGCAACTCCATTTCCCATAACACCAGCCCCTATGACTGTAACTGTCTTAATCTCCACAATATAAGACATCCTTTCAATTTTAGCTTCGAGCTTGATTCAATAGATTCAATTATAAAGTCACTTATTAAGTCACTTATTAAGTCCCAGTAAAATTCGCCTTTCTTTTCTCAAGAAATGCAATAAGCCCTTCTTTACCGTCCTCTGTTCCGAAACATTCTGCAAATAATTCGATCTCAACTTTTAAGGCGTTTTCCAGATCCAGATCAAGCCCTAAATTAAGGGCTTGTTTTGCAAAAGCCAGGGTCACCGATGATTTATTTGCTATAACCTGAGCCATCCTCATGGCTTCATCCTGCAATTGTTCTGATGAGACCACCTGATTTACCAAGCCTATTTCATAAGCTCTTTGAGCATCAATTGGAAGTCCGCCGAATACCATCTGTTTTGCTCGACCAAGCCCGATCAGACGGGATAACCTCTGCGTTCCCCCTCCTCCTGGAATTATGCCCAAGTTAATTTCTGGTTGACCAAATTTGGCATTCTGGGAAGCTATTCTGATGTCACAGCACATAGCTACTTCCAGCCCGCCACCAAAGGCGAAACCGTTTATTGCTGCAATAGTTGGTTTTGGAGAATTTGCTATGTTTTGTTGTGCTAGATTAACACGTAGTGCAAATTGGCGTCCTTGAATAAGTGAATATTTTGACATTTCTGAAACGTCTGATCCGGCCACGAAAGCCTTGTCACCAGATCCGGATATGATAACAACTTTTACATTATTGTCTTCTTTTATTTTTTCAAAAACGTCATTTAACTCAAAAAAAACTTGGGAATTTAAAGCATTAAGAACCTTAGGTCGATTGATTTTGATAATGAAAACATTATCAATTAATTCACAAATTATAGTTTCGTATTGCCAAGTCATTTTTCTTGTCCTCCTTTTTGAGGCAAGATTTTAATACATGCTTCTCCAGTTATCACTTCTAGACCGTCCTGATTATAACAGGTTGTTGCCAGAATCAACCATCCTTTGTTATCATCAATAGCACTTATTTCAACCTCTGCGGTGATGCAGTCACCGATCCGTACCGGACGTTTAAATTCTACTTTTTGGGAGAGATAGATACTTCCAGGGCCTGGAAGAACATTACCGATCAATGCGGAAAGCATGCTAACACCTAACATTCCGTGAGCAATTCGCCCTTTAAAAAGAGTTGTTTGGGCATAGCTCTCATCAAGGTGAAGAGGATTAAAATCTCCGCTAACCTCGGCAAAACTCAATATATCATCCTCAGCTATCGTCCTGGTCAGGTTGGCTTTGTCTCCCACTTGAAAGTTCTTTTCCCTTTTCATACCGGATTTCTCCTTTCACGCTAGGCGATCGAACCGGCAAGACCTCTCTATCCCCTTACAGAAGCGATATTAATGATCTTTCCGAGTCCCTGTTTGATCATCCGTGTGATGTTCAAATTATATTAGTAAACTTTTACTAATAATTACACGTTGAATTTGGTTGGTACCTTCATATATCTGGGTAATTTTGGCATCTCGCATCATTCTTTCCACCGGATATTCCCGGCTATATCCGTACCCACCATGAAGTTGTACCGCATCAGTAGTGACCTTCATAGCAACATCAGAAGCAAACATTTTGGCCATGGATGCATAACGAGCCACGTCACTATCCCCTCGATCTATTTTACTGGCTGCTAAATGGATAAGTTGCCTAGCTGCTTCAATCTGGGTTGCCATATCCGCTAACATTGCCTGAACTATTTGGAAACTGCTCAGAGTTTGTCCGAACTGCTTTCTCTCTTGAACATATTGAAGGCTAGCCTCAAAGGCTCCTTGGGCAACGCCAAGGGCTTGTGCTCCTACACAAGGCCTAGTATGGTTAAAGGTCTCCATAATCACTTTAAACCCTTCATTTTCGATACCCAAGAGATTTTCCTCTGATACACGACAATCGGTCAGGATAACCTCCCTAGTCACCGAACCATGGATTCCCATTTTATCCTCTTTCTTGCCAAAGGTTAGGCCAGGATTACCCTTTTCAACTAAAAACAGACTGATACCTTTGACGCCTTTACTGCGATCAGTTTTCGCCACAATGACATAGATTTCAGATTCACCAGCATTGGTAATAAAACACTTAGTACCATTGATAAAATAATCATTACCTTCTTTAACCGCAAAGGTTTTGATAGAACCTGAATCGGAGCCTGACCCCGGCTCTGTAAGCCCAAAAGAACCCAATACCTTTCCCTCGGCAAGAGGAGTAGCATATTTTAACTTTTGTTCGTGAGAACCAGCTATGAGAATAGGGGCCATGGTGAGTGCTTGGGTGGTCAAGGCCACAGAGGTGGAACAGCAAGCCCTAGCCACTTCTTCGATGACCAAAGTATGAGAAACCATATCCCCTCCGGTCCCGCCATATTCCTCAGGTACATTGATACCGAAGAGACCATATTCAGCCATGCGTTTGATATTATCCCAAGGAAATAGTTCCTCCCTGTCAATTTCGGCGGCCTTGGGTGCAAATTCCTTATCAGCTAATTTTCTCGCCATATCCCGGGTCATTATCTGGATGTCACTTAACTCGATGGTCACAATTTTACCTCCTATATTTTGTATCTTTTTCCTGGCTTTACGCAGCGCGCTAATTAATATTCCAAAATTTACTGTAAGAGCGTTGAGCACGTTCGATCAGTTGATGGTAACAAGACCCACCTCTCCCCTTAGTTTAATTTTCAGCCCTACAAATCATCCCATGTAAACTTATTTCAATCCCATTGACTCTTAATCTTAAGCAATACTCGTTCCAGCAGATATTAATTTGATGTGTTTTAGCTTAAATGGTTAGATTTTATAGGTGTATTGTTGAATTGAGGGTTTGAACTGCAATAATAAAGCTTGTTTATAGAATCTATAAACAAGCTTTATTATTAATTATTCATTTTTGAATCCTAATTATGTCACTAATAGATTTTCTATTTATATTAAAGAGGTTCCAACCGTAAAAATCTTTGATTCATCATTGTATTATGATATTCATCTTTGAATCACTCGAAGGTGGAATTAAATAATATCACTCAAGACCAAATGAGACATTCATTGAAGAGTCCTAAATCTTTTCCAACAGACGAGATAAAAAACTCTTATCCATGTGGAACTCAAATTCCTTATTAGTTTCAGAATCCTCTTCGAAAAAATTATACCTTGAAAGCTAATTCTTGAATCTTTGTCGTCAAAGAGGTTAGGGATAGGGTTGCATTATTTATCTCTTGAGATGCAGCTTGTTGGTGATAACTAACCTCATCCGCTTTTTCGATTTCTTTATCAAATCCTTTTATTTCATTAGTGATGCTTTCAAGGATACATAACAATTGCGCCGGAGGTCATTTCCGGCGCTACTTGTCTAGGCAGTGCTTATTAATAGGCGTCAACGAGTACAACGCTATTTATTGATAACCTTTAGAGATATGAACGTTAATTCTAAATGCAAGTGATATCATTGCTCGTACGGGCATCTGCCTCGATATCGAGCTGATGCACAGAAATGGCATTAGGGGTTTATTCATTAATAATCCCAGTATAGGATATAGACTCCGATAATAGGGGAATTTAGCCAGTTTATTTATATGGTTTTATTAAGTATTCACTTAGAAATGCTGTTTGCTCACTTGCGACTACCTCGAGCTTTGTCATGTCTTGATAAAGGGTCATATGAGATGTCTTTGGAATGACAAACAGTTTCTTTCGCTGAGATTTGATTTGACGGAAGGCTTCAATTTCAAGATCCCAAAGTGTGATATTATCCCCTTCAGCCGCTACCATCATTGTGGGAATATTTACAATTCTCGGCACATAAGGAAACACTGTGTAAGTCTGTAACAGTTCATAAGACTCTATTGTGTTCCAATGCTCATGCAAAGGAGCGACTTTTCTTTTGTGATCCATAAAGACCTTCTCTATTTCCGGGTAAGGCCACACACTTAGCTCCTCTTCTGGCTTTGGTGAAGAAAACGGCATAATACCTCTGTCGCTTTCATCTTTAAATCTCTTTCTTCTATCGTTTAGAATTAATTCCTGAAGATCTTCAAATCTCCTTTCTCCGTGTGAACGGTTCATGTTAACATAGCCATCAACTACAGGAATGGTTGATATTATTGCCTTGACCCTAGGATCTATTGCTCCTACTATCAGAACATGGCCACCGCTATATGAAATTCCCCACACAGCAATACGTTCTGAATCCACCTCAG
>LOEW01000038.1 GCA_001516045.1 Desulfosporosinus sp. BRH_c37 | reverse complement strand
TGATCCCGAAAAGAGTACTTATCGGCGTAGGATAGACTTACGCCGAAAGCGCACAACCCTTAACAAATACTAAACGCTGTAGGATTAGTATCGCCGAAACGCACGGCCGTATACGAATACTTCGCGCGTAGGATGACTTACGTCACCGAAGACTCGATGTTCAACTTTAGTTGAACGAGTTCACTACAGCCAAGTATTTATAGTAATGTTTTGAAAAAATAGAGGTATAATCATAATCAATGTCGAAAAAGAATGGCATTGAGTATAATAGTTCTTCTATTTAATATAGAAGAACTATTATGACATTACATACTTACTCGTAAATAGCTTCTTCCTAACAGAATAAGAAGAATATCGAAAGAGGTCGTTCTTAATGTCAATAAAAACTAGAATTCTCGTGATCCTAATAGCATTCGCCTTAGTCCCTGTACTTGTTGGTGGAGGGGTCAACTACTGGGTAGTTAATCATGATTTATCACAAACAGAGCATGAACAAGCGACCTTTGCTACTTCGGCATCGTCAAATACTATGACTGTTTTAGGCCAGAAAATGGAGCAAGCTGTAAAAACCTATGGCTTCTGGGACGATGCACATACAGCTATAAAGGCTAAAGATGTTGATTGGATCATTAATAACGTAAATATTGCTACCGATGATTTCGGGGTTGACTTTGGCTTTACGACAGATGCTACTGGAACAGTATTAAATTCGTTTGGTAAGGAGACCTATTCAGGTGATTTGATTAAACATCCGTTACTAAAAAGAGTCATTGCTGGCGAAAAGATATTAGCGGGTGTGTATCAAGCGCAAAATGGATTAGCTTTTGTTGGCGTAGCTCAAGTGCTAGAAAACAAGGGCTTGGGCGAAAAAGTAGGATATCTTGTGTTTGGCACATACCTGACGGCTGATCAAATTGGAACGGTGAAACAGCTAACGGGAGCAGACATATCTGTGGTACCAAAAGCAGGACAGGTATTAACTACCAATAAAACATTTTCTAGCATTGGAATAAACGGTTCAGTAGTACAAAATACCTCGAACGGTGTATCATATCTAACAAGTTACACACCTTTAAAAGATATTAATAAAGATGAAGTGGGTCAGCTCACAGTTACAATTACTGCAAATGCAAGTATGGCGTCAAGAAACGACTTGTTAAAAATTTCAATCGTAATCCTTATCGTATGTACTTTACTAGCAATTGTCATTGGGATAATTGCAACGGGCTTATTAATTAAACCAATTGTTATTACGTCAAACCTCTTAAAAGAAGTAACGGCAGGAGATTTCAGCCATGAACATAAAGTGGATGCCAAAGGTGAAATAGGCGAAATGTTAAAAGCCTATAACGACATGATCGGCGGCCTTAGTGTTTATGTCCAGGCAACCAACGATAGTGCCGAGGAATTAGCCCACTCAACAAACACGTTTTCAACCAATATCGGCTACCTTGCAAAAGCAAGTGAGGAAATAACCATAGGTGTCCAGGAAGTAGCCACAGTGGTACAAAATGTCCAAACAAACACAAAACTAACTGCAGACTCCGTGAAAAGGATGACGGAAGGAATCCAAGAAATATCTGGCAATTCATTGGGTGTATATGAACTGTCCCAGCAAACAGCACAACTTGCTGAAGCTGGTGTTAAGAAAATCGAATCTGCAGTCACTCAAATGAACACTATTTTAGGCCAATCGAGGGCTATGGAGAAAGAAGTAATGAACCTTGATGATAACTCTCAGCAGGTTGGACAAATAACTGAAGTCATAACTGCAATAGCCTCCCAGACGAATCTGTTAGCCTTAAATGCAGCCATAGAGGCAGCAAGAGCGGGTGAAAATGGTCGAGGATTTTCGGTTGTTGCTGATGAAGTAAGAAAACTAGCAGAAGAAGCCACTGGAGCGGCCAATCAAATTAGTACAATCGTTCAAGAGCTTCAAAAAGGGACAGAGAGTGTCACGAAATCAATCCTAAATGAGGTGAGTGAGATTGCTGAAGGAGCAGAACTAGTAAGAAATGCTGGACAATCCTTTGAGGAAATTCAACAAGCGGCATTGCATGTGACAGATAGGGCTAAAGAGATCACAACTGAAACGAAACAATTAGTCGTTGAAAGTGACACCGTTGTCCATAAAATAACAGAAGCTGAAGAAAACGCAGTGCAAGCAGCAAATAGCGCACAAAACATTGCAGCAGCAACGCAAGAACAATCGGCAACTGTTCAAGATGTAGCCGATTCAATCGGTAGTCTTAACGAAATGGCTCAAAAATTAAAAGACCTAAGTAGTAAATTTAAAGTCTGAAAATGTAGATAGAGAAGAAAATTGTACTTTAGATCTTCGTATGCAGGAAGCTTTACCTGGATCGATAAAAAACAGGATGAAAAATCTGTTCCTCCGAGTCGAAAACAGATTTTTTATTCTGTTTTTTGCGGATCGAGAGCAAAATAGCAATTAACTATTCCTAACGTTCAAAATTTTTTAATTATTTTTTAACTTTATAATTATTTTTTAACTAAATTATGCGAATAAATAATAACTTTTCTTTTAATTTAGAATGAAGTATAATTTCAATAGCACATTAAACGTACTGTTTTTATCTTGTGAAAATTGTAATTACTCATTTATTTATATATACTTTGCCATTATAGCAAAAGGAGGTAGACACATGGAAACTTTAAAAGTCCCCGTTGGTATTTCTAACCGACACATTCATTTATCTCAGGAACATATCGAGGCACTTTTTGGAGTGGGTTACTCTTTAACAAAGATGAATGATCTGAGCCAGCCTGGACGATATGCCTATGAAGAAACGGTTACTCTTATTGGGCCGAAAGGTACAATTCCTGGAGTTCGTATTTTAGGATCGGCAAGAAAAGCTTCTCAAGTGGAGCTTACAAGAACGGATACGCATAAAATTGGAATTAATCCTCCAGTTAGGGATTCTGGAAATATTGCAGGATCCCCGGGCATTGACATCGAAGGCCCAAAGGGGCTTGTACGCTTGAATCAAGGTGTTATTATTGCGACTCGTCATCTCCACATGTCATCAGAAGATGCATGGAAGTATTCTTTCAAAGATGGGGAATATTTATGTGCCATAGTTCCGGGGCCTCGTGGCGGCATTTTAGAAAAAATCCGCGTACGTGTTAACCCCAATTATACGTTGGATTTACATGTAGACACTGATGAAGCTAATGCGTATGGTTTGGTTAATGGTCAACAACTTGATGTCTATTCGACAAATGATCAGTTCCAGGCGGCTCGTTAATTTGAAGTTACAATAGACTAGACATCATCGGATATTCCTCATCATCGACAGTTCCTCCAGTGCTGAAGCGCACACCGCTATTCAAAAAGGATGATCTAAACACTGAACCATTACCAAACCTCTCACGTAAAGAATCAACTGTCTGATCCACGGCACGTTGCTTAGCGTAATCTTTCTCGAATAGAGCTAACTGATGAAAATCATTTTGACATAACTCGGAAACCCGAACTCCCAGATGGCGAATCGGTTCACCTTTCCAGAGCTCATCAAACAATTCGCAAGTCACTTCATGTATCGCATTCGTACAATCAATTGCGGAGAAGATCTTCCTTTGGTGCGAACAATTATAAAACTCATTCGTTTTTAATGAGACAGCTACCAACCTAGCACAATAACCTGATTGTCTTAACCTTGCGGCAACAGTCTCCGTCAATGACAACAGGACCAAATGGGCAGTCCGTTTATCCTCAACATTAAAAGCAATTGTTGTTGAGTTGCCAATGCCTTTAATCACGGGTCTGCGATTTTCTCTTACCGGATTGTATTCGATTCCATTTGCGTAATTCCAGATCAACATACCGTGGCTCATCAGAAATAGCTTAATGATCTTCGGATCATAATTAGCCAGATCACCTATTGTATTAATTGCCCTGCTCCTCAACTTCTTCGCAGTTGCACGTCCAACCATGAATAACTCCTCAATTGGCAGAACCCACATTTTCTCTGCAATCTCGCTTGGAAAAATAGTATGAACTTTATCAGGCTTCTTTAATTCTGATGCCATCTTAGCTAGGATCTTGTTCGTACTAATACCGACATTAACAGTAAAACCAAGCTCATTTTTAATCCGATTTTTAATTGTGTATGCTGTTTCCAGTGGATCTTTATAAAGGCGTTCCATGTTCGAGAAATCCATAAAATACTCATCGATACTGTACTGCTCGATCAAAGATGAATACTCACGAAGAATATCACCAAAAGCTTTAGAACACTGCATATATAAAGAATAATTAGGTCGGACGATAATCAGGTCAGGGCATTTTGCACTAGCACTGAATATGCTTTCGCCTGTTTGTATGTTAAATTTCTTGGCAGGAATTGATTTCGTTAAAACAATTCCATGACGAGTCAGAGGGTCACCTCCCACCACAGAAGGCACAGTTCTTAAGTCTAATGGATCACCATGCTGAAGCCTGTGAACAGCCTCCCATGACAAATACGCAGAATTCACATCTATATGAAATATAATTCGTTGACTCATATACTTCACTCCCACACAGAACATTTGTTTCAATTATATAGAAACAAATGTTCTGTGTAAAGTAAATACGCTTACCAAATATACCCAACACTTCTCGTCTGATTTTTGCTTCTATAAAAATAGTCTTTAAAAGGATGTTTTCAAATTAATAAAGAATAACCTCTTCCATACGTTAGGATAGAGGTCATTCTATCGGATATTTTTCATTCTCTAAATAGTATCAGTTAAAGCAGAAAGGTCTATTCTAAAGTTCCTTAAAACGAACCCGGAAGTTGTTGACAACCTCTTCGAACTCGGGAAATCCTCCGTTTTGCAGCATACGACCATAATTTGCATGCTTTGCATTGGTATCGACAACAGTGTTCCAAAAGTACTGAATCATCCCTTGGGCATCCCGCTGTTTCATTCGTAGGCGTAGTCCACGAGTTGCTGATTTTAGCCGTTCTGCTGTGGAAGGTGATTGCAAAATAGGGTTGAACAAATTAACATCCATAAAATCGAGAATCTCTTGCTCTTTATTCATACGCCCTCCTTATTTTTTAAAACTTTTGACAAGCAAAAAGGGTCTTTCTAAAGACTATGAGACAAGGCGTCGATCTATGAGTTAATAAAAGCTATGGTTTACTTAACCTTTTGAACACTGGGCATCTGCCTGATGAATCTTCCGATTGTGAGACCTTGTATTAACAAAGAGAAAAGTACTACCCCAAAGGTCAAGACAACTATTGCTTCTCGTTGCGGGAAGTTTGACGGCAAACTCATCGCAAGGGCAATAGATAATGAACCCTTTAGGCCTCCCCAATTTAGCACATGTTTCCAAGTCATTGGCAATTTAGTTCCGATGGTTGAGAGATATACCGATGTACTTCTAGACAAAATGACAACTATGATTGCGATAACAATGTAGCCCCAATAATGCTTTAAACTCATCTGCTGAATTTCTAAGCCCACCAAATAAAAAATCAAGGAGTTCCCTATAAAAGCTATCGTTTCCCAAAATACTTCTATGCTCTGTTGGGTCTTTTCACTCATTCCGATGATTCTTCCGTAATTACCTAATACTAATCCTGCAGTAACAATGGCAATTACCCCTGAAACATGAAGTGATTCAGATAAAAAATATGCGCCATAGAACAAAACAATTGAAAAACTGTTTTCTAGCGGATAATCGTCAAAGTGGCTTCCTATTCTGGAAACAATAAACCCACAGACACCTCCAATAAATACGCCTCCTAAAGATACTTTGAGAAATTCAAATACTCCAAGTCCTATCTACGGTTACGCTCATCTATATTTTTTTGGTATTCTATTTGAGTATTTAGATCTTTTTTATATTGGTCGCTATTTTTATATCTCTTCTCAAGAATCAGCCCAAACAATACCCAATAACCAGTAATGCTGGTGGCATTAAGAAGACAAATTTAAGAGGAAACATTAATGTGCCACTAAAAATTATTATCAAATCAACGACTAGACCAGCAAAAAATGCAATGGCTAACCAATTTAATGCATACCCCTTATACGGGTATTTAGTCACTTTGGATTCTCTGGATACTTCGCTCATTTTTAATATTCCTCCATCCATTTTTCCTAATAATAACTATACCACCAGCCATTGACATTAATTTGGCGAAACTTGTAAACCTTGTGAATTAAACATATACCCTAACATTTCTTTTGCTAACTTTACCCAGTAACAATCTTAAGAAAACGAAAAAAATAACCCCAGAGGACTATTTGCAGTCCTTTGGGGTTTATGTGCTCAAAGAAAGATAAGAATAGTCATATTGATTCATTCTTAAAGTTCGACTTCATGCCTCTCATTGGTTATGCTTACTGGAATGGAAGGTTTACCAAAATTTAAAGGCATACTAAAGTAAACCTGTTGATATTTGGCGGGTCTTTGGTTTACCTAAACGAGAGAGCAATACGCTTATGCTTGGTGGAGTTGAAAGCGAAGCATCAAGTAGGATGGGTATGAGGGAGTAATTTAATGCCTATGAATCGTTCAGAACTCTTCACAGGCAATAATCCTCTCTTGGATATTTCTAAGCCCTTAAAAGATAATTATGAGAGCTTTATGTTGTAATTATAGGTTATTGAGTCAGTTAAATAGGGAATGAGAAAAGACCTCCCTAATTGGGAAGCCTTCATCCAATATTTTCATTAAATACTACTGTTCTAGATAATTCTCTTCTATTTGCAGGTCTAACCTTAATAAATCTCATCATTGATTCATATTGAGCTTTAGCAATCTTTCGTCTTTGAGATGAAATAGTTTTAGTATTTATTACATTAATCAAATTTTGCATTTGTTTAAATTCTGAGTTTGTAACAACTAATCTATGTCGCATTGATATTACTCCTTTAAAATAATTATAATTCAATCAATCAGTATTATCAACATTTTTGAGGCTTTTATTCTCTGTACAAAAAACCTCATCGTTCGAAGCTTAGTCTCCATGATTTTTCTTGCCGACTCAAAGGCTTTGTCCGCTTTAATTTCTATTCGCGGGGTCTAAATCCACCGCCTTTAGGCGGTATAAGCTTTAAGCCTTAAAAAACTGAGAAGATAGGGCATACTAAACTCCAAAAAGGAGAAGAAGTATGTCAGTAGATTACAATAAATCGAGTCATGCAGTTTATGATATCAAGTACCACA
>LOEW01000037.1 GCA_001516045.1 Desulfosporosinus sp. BRH_c37 | reverse complement strand
TTCATAATTCCCAAGGGATTGCGTATTTCATGAGCCAAACCGGCACTCATATGCCCTAGCGCGGTTACTCGTTCCGTTTGCCTTATCTCACACTCTAATCGTTCGCGTTCCTGCCCTTCTCGCTTTAACTTCTCTACCAATTCTTTTTGAACTGTTAGGGCCAGCTTGTATTTGCGTTTCGCTTTTCGCTCCTCTTCGGTCAGGAAACCTGTTAACCAGCCAATGATGTTAATTAAGCCGACTTCTACCCACTGTGTATACATGGCCGATGGTGTCATCGCAGGAAAATTTGTCATGAAGGGCAGAATGAGGAGAGTTATAACCAAGCCGGATACAATCCCTCCTGCAGGTCCAAAACGCATGGCCGCATAAATCACGGGGAGGTAATACCCGAATTGTAACAGGATATGAAAATTCATTTCGTAATGGTAACTCGTGTAGTGGATAGCTGTCAAAATTGCCACGACAAGCCCGATCGAAATAAGATCAAAGAGAATTCGGTCACGATTTTGAGTAGTGTATTCAACATCGAGATTCAGCAAAAGAAAACCACCGCCCTATCCTTGGTTCCTGAAATAAAGCACATCCAATGACTCAAATCCCCCAATGAGGATCTATTCCGTATTTTTCTAAACGGTATAAAAAGGCATGTCTGGAAAGCCCTAAACGTTTTGCCGCCTGGCTTTGGTTCCCACCCGTTTGTTCTATGACATTTTCCAGTTCACGCACATTTCCCGGCCATTCATACGCCATGAGATGAGCAAGGACTCCCGGACCAAGAGTCTTGCCTTGCCCATAAGTTCTAAGTTTCTTCAAGAAATGGTCTGCAAGGTAAGGAATATCCTCCTGACGTTCCCTTAAGGGAGGAATCGAAATTGGAAAGACACTGAGACGATAATACAGATCCTCCCGAAACCGTCCTTCTTGAGCCTCTTTAAGCAAATCCCGATTCGTCGCCGCAATAATCCGGACATCTACTTTGATGGTTTTCACTCCCCCGACTCGCTCAAACGTACGCTCTTGGAGTACCCGCAAAAGTTTAGCTTGGACGTTGAAGGACAACTCGCCAATCTCATCGAGAAAGAGAGTACCCCCATCGGCTAATTCGAAACGTCCCGTCTTTCGGGCATGGGCACCTGTAAACGCCCCTTTTTCGTGTCCAAACAGTTCAGTCTCCAGTAGTGTCTCCGTTAAAGCGGCACAGTTCACCCGAATAAAAGGTCCTCCAACGCGCGGATCTTAAGGTATGGTATCGCATTGGCTACCAATTCCTTCCCCGTGCCCGATTCCCCTTGAATAAGTACCGTAGCTGGCGTGAGGGCGACTCGCTCCACTAAGTGCCTAACCTTTTGCATTGCTTCGATCTAAGGCGAGTTGCCCGTCCTCCACTGTTTCCACTTCATAACCAGCTTTACTCAAGGCCCGTTCCAAAATCCAGCGCATATTTGCTACGTCATCTGCGATGAGAACCCTTCGCATATTCACCCTCCTCGATTGCGTGATTTCCCACACCATAGTGTGGGAAATACCACAGTTTTTTAATCCGACTCTTACATTATTTCATCATACATCCATTAGTAATCATTGAAACTCTTTCTTTAAGATGAAATTTAAATGACGGATTACGAACCTAGAACCTCACTTTGGGAGGTTAGTCATCGAATAAAACAAAGGATATTTGGGACTCGTTATAAAGTTGGCACAGACTTTGCATATAAACTTATCCTGAATATATTTTTACGAGGAGTGTGCTTTATGAAAAAGAAATTATCACTTATAGTCTTAACCCTATTCTCTTTATTGCTTTTTACTCTTCCCGCATTAGCTGATTCAAAACCGGCCTCATCCAACATGCCCGGCATGAACATGTCTGACACCCCTTCTTCTACTTCAGAACATGATGATATGCCTACGGATACTTCAATGGATACTACCATTTCCAACGACAGCAAGTTCCAAGTAGATGTACAGTCTACCCCTGAGCACCCTGCCCCGAATCAACCTGTCAACCTCATGATTATCGTTAAAAATAAGGCAACCGGACAACCTGTCCTTGATGCTTCAGTGAATGTGAGCATGATGCTCATGGACGGTGATAAGAATAGTAGTATGCCAGGCATGAGCATGTCCTCAGACAGTTCCATTGAAGGACAAGCTAAACTAGACAACATGGCACCAGGAATGTACACCATCACTCTCACCCCAACGAAACAAGGGGAATGGAGCCAGGAAATTTATATCACTTCTCCTACACTTGGAGAAACCACTGTCACTGTGCCACTTAACGTTGTCAAGACTGGCCCGAACTGGATCCTCATCGGAAGTGTTGGCGGAGCAGTCGTACTGGCCGGTATTTTTGCCCAAATCCTAAAACGTAAGCAAAACGCTTCGGAGGTGGTTTAATTATGAGTCAATCAATACAACCTAAATCCCCACAAAATAGAAATTTTCTTAAGTTTAGACCACTCAAGTGGTTTTTGCAAAGTTCCCTATATCCGCGAATTTTCCAATGGGCTGCCGTGCTTGTTTTCGCAGTCATCATGGTAGAAACTTTAGCGGGACCCACAAGCGCCCACGATAACTTCGGTACAGCCGCTACTTGGGTTCTTTGGTGGCCACTCTTACCCCTCTTCTTCTTTCTATTCGGTCGGTTCTGGTGTGGCGTCTGCCCCTTTGGCTGGGTGAGCGATTTGACACAGAAGCTCTTTGGGGCCAAACGAAAAGTCCCGAATTTTCTGAGGAAATATGGACTATGGATTATTGATATCACCTTCATTTTCATCACTTGGTCCGACCACGTCTGGGGGATAGTGGAATCTCCCCGAGGATCTGGCACCCTCTTGTTACTCATCTTAGGCGGTGTAATGGTAACCGCAATGTTCTTTGAACGCCGTACCTGGTGCCGTTATTTATGTTTCCTCGGTAGTTTGTCCGGTAACTATTCCCGAGCTGGGATGCTAGAGCTTCGGGCAGACAAAGACATCTGCAAAACTTGTACTACGAGAGATTGTTACAAGGGTAATACAAAAACACCGGGCTGTCCTATGTTTGAGTTTCCGATGGCTATGGAAAACAATGCCAACTGCAATCTCTGTGGGAACTGCATCAAAAGCTGCCCCCATGATTCTATCCGACTATCATCCCGCAAACCAACCAGTGAATTTTGGTCTATGACTAGGGCGCATTTCGAAGAGTCTTTCCTAGCGATTGTTATCGTCGGAATTGTCTTTGTGCAGAATATTACCATGTTGGACTTTTACCAGTCCTACCTTAAGTGGGCAGCGCTGACATTTGGTCTTAGTAAGGATATAGCCTTTACAATCATCTTTATAATCGCGATGACCACCCCGGTAATACTACTTTTCGCAGCGACTGCAGTTTCTAAGCGTTATACTGGTGAAACTCTACGAACAGCTTTCGCACGTTTTGGTTACGCAGTCATTCCACTTGACCTCGCATCCCACATGGCCCATAACTTGTTCCACCTTTTGGCCGAAGGAAAGTCAATCTACTACACGTTTATGGGGCTATTTGGAGTGCATCTTGAGGGGCCAACCAACTTCGTTTCTGATCCGCCGATTCAAATAATGCAATACGTCTTAGTCATCGCCGGAACTTTCGGTTCTATGTACACTGCCTATAGGATAGCTAAAAAGAACTATGGTACGAGTAAAGCCCTATCCGTCGCTATGCCATATTTAGTAGTCATCTTGATCTTCGGTATTCTGAATTTCCTTACGTTTACAGTGCGAATGGGAATGCGGATGTAGTCCTAAATTAACTTTTACAAGGAGGAAGTTCCATTGGAAAATAACCGTTCGGATAAAAACCAGAAGTTTACCCAACCCCAAAAGAGCAAAACAGCGCTTCTCGGTATAGTTGGTTTTTTAGTTGTAATAATAATGACAGGTTCCTATTTCTTATTTGCTAACAACGATAGTACTAGTTCCTCTGTCAAGGCAGCTGCGGACATCGGACAAAAAGTGAATTATAGCCCTAACGATAAACTACAGCAAACGATCGTCGAAAGCAAAGTTGAAAACGGAAAGGCAATCGTTACGACCCTTAGTACAGTAAAAGAGAAAAAATTTATTTGGACAGAGTATAAAGCAAACGGTAAAAGGATCCCCTTAACAGCCTTTATTCAACCCGATGGAAAAGTCATGGTGGCAGTTAGTTACTGTGAACCTTGCAAGGGAGAAACTTTTCACATCACTGGTAACCAAATAGTTTGCAACGTCTGTGGAACGACTTGGGATCTTCAGACACTCAAAGGATTAAGTGGTGGTTGCCAAGCATATCCCCCGGATGCACTGACCTATTCTTTAAACGGTGACAATCTTGAGATTCCGCAAACCGTATTAGATGCGTGGGCACCTAGAGTTTAGTTTCAGATATCACTGATCATGGTATGAATAAGAATGAACGCACTCGTTTTACGAGTGCGTTCATTATAACAAGTGTAGGGTTGCTCTATTCGCCAATTACCTTACTTATAAACTTGTGATTTAGGAGGAATAGCTAAATGTCTTTAATAAAGATCCGCGAGGTTACCAAGAACTATAAAGGTGGGGACGGGGTTGTTGAGGCCCTTAAGACTATTAATTTAGAGATTGCTGAAGGGGAATTCTTAGCCTTGATGGGTCCTTCCGGTTCCGGGAAAAGCACCTTGCTAAGTGTTCTGGGCGGGCTAAATCCGCCTACCTCTGGTAAACTCATCATCGACGATATCGATGTTTACGCCTTAGCACCTGAACGGTTAGCCGATTTTCGTCATGAGTACGTCGGCTTTGTTTTCCAACAATATCAATTAATACCCTATCTTACAGCCCTGGAAAACGTCATGCTCCCACTGGCAATTACCTCCCACACTGCTAAAGAGCAACGAGATATGGCTCAAACTGTCCTCGATAAAGTCGGCTTAGGTACCAAATCTCTACGATTACCCAATCAATTATCGGGCGGTGAGCAAAATCGAGTGGCGATTGCTCGGGCAATTGTTAATAAACCAGCGATTATCTTTGCCGATGAACCCACAGGCAGTCTAGATTCGAAAACGGCAATAGAGCTGTTGGAACTATTTCAGACTCTTAACCAAGGCGGTTTAACCATTATTATGGTGACTCATAACCAAGAAAACCTCAATTGGGTCTCCCGCTCAGTTTTTATCCGTGATGGGGTTTTAGTTCCAATTCCTGAAGAGGCCTAAGGGGGAAAAATATATGCGTTTAACCGATATAACGCTTCAAAACCTACGCCGCCGTAAAATGCGCTCTGCTTTATTAGTTCTCAGTGTCGTTATTGGGGTAGCCTCGATTATCTTCCTCTATTCGACTACCCAAGTCATGAAAGAAGATGTCGCCAACAAACTTGATCAATTTGGATCCAATATCCTCATCCTTCCTGACTCCGGGGCAGCCATGAACTTTGGCGGGATAACGGTTGAAGCTCCGACACAGGTCAAAGAACTAGACATGTCTCTTATACCACTTATGCAAACTATAAAAAACAAGGAAACATTGGCTACAATAGCCCCGAAACTTTTAGTAGATACTAAAATAAATGGACAAACTATTTTGTTACTGGGAGTCGATTTCCGACAGGAACTGCGCCTTAAAAAGTGGTGGAAGCTGAATGGTCTCGCCAAAGACCAAATCCCATCAACCAACGAAGTAATCTTAGGAAGTGATGTTGCTCGTTCCCTTGGCTTTAGTCCTAATCAAACTATAACGATCAAAGAACAGGAATTTAGGGTGGCAGGGATCATCCAACCTACAGGGTCGACGGAAAATGACCAGGCTATTTTTATTGACTTAACTGTTCTCCAAAAACTGGCTAATCGGCCAAATGCCATCAGCCTCATAGAAACTGCCGCTTTATGTTATACCTGTCCGATCGAAGAAGTTACTCAGCAGTTAAGTACCAAACTACCGGGTACCAAAGTTACTGCACTTAAATCGACTTTAGAATCTCGAGATGATACAGTCAATAGGTTCAACCTATTTGCCAGGATCGTTTCTTTGATACTCTTCCTGGCCAGTAGTCTGGTTATAACTATGACTATGAAAGCCTCTGTTGAGGAGCGGACCCGGGAAATCGGCATCTTGAGGGCGATCGGGTTCCGGAAACGCCATATCATCCAGATCATTCTTACTGAGGTGGGCTTATTAGGTAGTTTGGGTGGGTTATTGGGTTACCTGCTTGGGATGGGTGCGGCAGTGCGGTACGGATCCGTTTTAGTCAAGACCCAGGTTCATATCCCTTGGCAAGCTAATTTGCTCGTCTATGCAATACTTGCATCAATATTATTAAGTCTAATCGCAAGTCTTAATCCTGCTTGGCAAGCAGCTAGACTTGACCCAACTGAATCTCTGCGTTATATGTGATACCAGAGGTCGGAGATCAGAAGCCAAAGGCCAGAACGTGGTTTATATTCGATATTCGATGCACGATCTTAGGAAGCACGATCCACGAGGTTCTGGTCGTGCGATTTACAAAAAAGTTTAACTCAATATGGTGCCAACGTCGTCATTACCCCCAAGTCCGAACATTTTACGCTTAGCTATGGTGGCCTCTCTGTTCCTGGAGTTGATTACGAGATCAAACAGTTGAATTATGACGTATTAACTAAAATCGAAACTAGTCAAGATCTTATGATCAGTGGAGTTGCGCCCAAAATAATCGGTTCTGTCTCAGGGATTAATAAGCGTTATCTTATCATTGGAGTCGACTTTCCCAGTGAACTGAAAATGAAGCCGTGGTGGCATATTAAAGGACTATCGCCCGCTGACCGAGAAGTTATTATCGGTGCTGATCTTGCCCGTCAAGAAAATCTGGTGGTTGGGAGTACTCTAGAACTCAACCACCACAAATACCCCATTGTCGGGGTGATGCAGGAAACAGGTGGTTCAGAGGACAATGGAATATTCACGAATTTTACAACCTTTCGAATAATTACCGGACAAGACTCTTGGTCCATGATTGAACTTAATACGGCTCAACCCGAGCGAGCTGCGGCCTATTTAAGTGAACTTTTACCTGAGGCCAAAGTCGCTGAAATATCCCAACTGGTTCAGGGTAGCAAAGAAAGTGTCGATCGCTTTTCAAGTTTCTCCCTTATAGCTTCCACGCTCTTAGGGGTTATTGGTGTTTTGATTGTGTTTGTTACGACGATGGGTAACATTAATGACCGGGTTGCCGAAATCGGTTTCAATTTCACCCCATGATGGCTTTGGTTGCAGTAAGCGCCTCTGTCTTAATCGGGATTGTCTCTATTGTTTTCCCGGCTAGGCGGGCCGTTCAGCTAGATCCTTTAGATGCACTTTCCTATATCTAATAAAGGGGTGAATTATGAAGACAAAAACGAAAGTGTTTATGATCCTAACGGTTGCAATTTTATCCATTATGGCTTTAGTTATCCCTAGATACGCTAGCCCCTCTGAATTTCAGGTAACCAATCAGCCATTAGTTGCTTTCCAAGAAGCGCAGAAATCTGGCAAACCCATTTTCTTAGAGTTTTATGCTAAATGGTGACCCATCTGTCGGAGCATGGAGCCCGTGGTGCTGGCTCTAGAGGAAAAGTATAGCAAAAACACAAATTTTATTATCGTTGATATTGATGACCCGCAAGGACAGGTTCTTGCAAAGCAATTTGACGTTTACTATATCCCTGCCTTTTTTGTGCTAGATCAACAGGGTCAAATCACTTACAACGATACAGGCCCGCAAAGTAAAGATACCTTAGAAAAGGCCCTCAATTCCGGTAATCCCAACGATAGCTGGTACGAATCGTTCTTCAAAGATACTATCCCTAATGCTTTGGCTAAAGGCGGGTTATCCATCTTAATTCTAGTTTTCTTAGGGGGATTAATGACCAGTCTAAGTCCCTGTATCTTGTCGATGTTACCAGTCATGTTAGGATATATCGGTGGCTTGG
>LOEW01000036.1 GCA_001516045.1 Desulfosporosinus sp. BRH_c37 | reverse complement strand
TGGAAACTATTCAAAGAGAAAAGGTAAGTGTTACCCAAATGGTCCCTTCGATGGTGGTGTTTTTGCTTGATTATCCTGACTTTGCCAAATATGATCTTAGCAGTTTGCAAACGATCTTTTATGTCGGTTCACCGATGCCTTTAGATCTTCTCAAAAGGGCGATTAAAGCGTTTGGTCAGATTTTCTGCCAAGGGTATGGTTTAGGAGAATCGGGGCCGCTGGCTACTTTCTTGAACCGGGAAGATCATGTAACTCAAGGCGATCCCCAAGTTCTCGAAAGGTTAAAATCCTGCGGCAAGCCCGCCCTGGCCGGTGAGGTGCGGATTATTGGCGACAAGGGTGAGGAAGTCAAGCCAGGTGAGGTGGGAGAGATTATCCTGAAGAGCCAGCGTTTGATGAAAGGTTACTGGAATCAGCCGGAAAAAACCACAGCTTCACTCCGCAACGGCTGGCTGTATACCGGTGATATGGCAACGGTAGATGAAGATGGTTATATCTATATCGTCGATCGGAAGGCTGACTTGATCATCAGTGGGGGCGAAAATATCTACCCGCGGGAAATCGAGGAAGTATTGTATACTCATCCTGCTGTTCTGGAGGCAGCGGTCATCGGGGTGCCGGATGATAAATGGGGGGAAACCGTTAAAGCCTATATTTCCTTAAGACAGGGTACTACGGCCACTGAAACTGAAATTATTGACTTCTGCAAGCTAAATCTAGCCAGCTACAAAAAGCCCAAAACAGTGGAGTTCCTAAGTGAAATACCCAAGAATGCCAGTGGTAAGATCGTTAAGACAGTTCTGCGTGATAAATACTGGTCTGGGCGAGAGAAAAAGGTCTGATTCAGAGGACAGAAGCCAGAGGTCGGAGGTTCGAAGTAAGGGGTAAGAGGTTAGAGGTTAGAGGTAAGAAGTCGGATCAACGTTAGAGGTCGGATATCGGATATCGTACACCTGATCAGGCCTCTGGCTTCTGATTTCTGACATCTTATTATGGGAGGAAAATCATGGCTATTGAGAATTATTTAAGTCGGTTCGCCGCCGCGGTAGCTTTTCCTTATGAGGAAGCGCAGCGGCGGAAAGCGCAAGGCCAAAAAATAATTGGCTGGTTGCTAACCGATGTTCCAGAAGAATTAATCCATGCAGCCGGAGCCTTTCCGGTGGGTGTTCTCGGTTCTAACAAAAATATCCGTCTAGCCGATACGCATCTCCAAGTCTGGGTATGTTCTCTGATGCGTAGCTCACTGGAGATGGGCTTAAACGGTGAACTTGATTTCCTAGATGGTATTCTGATCCCCCAGACTTGCGATACCACAAGGGCGATGGTGGGTATCTGGCGTAAAACCTGTAAGATTCCTTATATTGAAAATTTTATGTTACCGAAGCAGGTGAACCGTCCTAGTGCCCGGGAGTATCTTATCGGCGAATTAACCCGCCTAAAAACCGAACTTGAACAAGAGACTGGGGTAGTGATCACCGATGAAAGACTACGCGCCTCGATTCGGCTGTTTAATGAGAACCGACAGCTATTACGCCGGATGTTTGAAATCCACGTCAGTCATCCGGGGGTGATTAGCTCGCGAGAAGCCTATACCGTGATCAAAGCTGCGATGACCATGGATAAGGCAGAACATAATAAGCTTTTACGAGCTTTGATTAGAGAGCTGGAACTGAAAGTCTCTGCACTAGTCAAACATGCCGATCAGCCTAATTCCAAAGTCAGGCTAATTATCTCCGGCGAAGTCTGGGAACCTTCCGAGATAATGGATTTAATCGAAGAGGCCGGAGGTGTGGTTGTTGGGGATGACTTGCTCACGGGGGCGCGTTACTTGGGGCCGGATGCCGCCGAAGACGGCAATCTTCTGGAAGCCTTGGCTGACCGTCAGTTGAAAAAGATTCCGTTCGGTGGGTTTGATAACCAGGATTACGAACGACGTAGGTTCCTCATTGACCTGGTTCGGCAGTCTAAAGCCATGGGGCTTATTTTTCTCCACCTTAAGTTTTGTGAACCGGAGAATTATGATTACAATGACATGCGTGAAGGGCTTAACTCAGCTGGAATTCCTAACCTTCGTCTGGAGACCGAGTTCACTAATCCATCCCTAGGCCAGATCAGGACTAGATTGGAAGCTTTTATTGAAATGATCGGAGGGGATCTAATTGAGTGAGCCCTTTAAAACAGCAGCACTAATGAAAGATTTGATGGCCAAATATTATAACCGGGGTGAAGAATGCCGTCGAGAGGGAATTCCTGTGGTTTGGGTAACAGCGGTTTTTCCTGTTGAGATCATTTATGCGATGGATCTTTATCCCTATTACCCTGAAAATTTTGGGGCAGTTGCCTCAGCCCGGAAAGTGGCAGATAAACTGTCCGAGGTGGCAGAAAGACAAGGGTATTATTCCGACCTCTGCGGCTATGCACGATGCGGCCTTGGTGATGCTTATACTAGCGAACATCCGGTGGGAAAAATCCTACCTCCGGATTTACTGCTTTGCTGCAATACCCAGTGTGGTAGTCTGCCCAAGTGGTTCGAGGCGGCTGGTCGGTTTTATAAAGCTCCATATTTCCTTTGGGATTCGCCATTTTTTGAAGATGAGGTATCCGAACTTAGTCAAAACTATTTATTAAAACAGCTCTATGAATTGATTGAGTTTCTGGAGGTTAATACCAAGCACCGCTTTGATTTTGACCGGCTCCGAGAGGTGGTGGCCCTATCCAGCGAGGCTACCGGGCTTTGGAATGATTGCTTAGAAATGGCTGCTTTGAAACCCGCCCCGTTTGGTTTCTTTGATGCCTGTTTCCACATGGCTCCGATTGTGACCATGCGGGGGACGAAAGAGGCCGTTGCTTATTATCGACAGCTAAAGGTAGAACTTGAGGAACGTTTGGAGAAAAAGATTTATTCGATTCCCAACGAGCGGCATAAGGTTTACTTTGACCATATCCCAGTCTGGCCCCGGTTACGCTGGCTCGCGGATATCTTTGCCGCACATGATACCCTAGTAGTTGCCTCTCAGTATACACATGCTTGGGCAATGAATTTTGACCCAGCTCGCCCGCTAGAAAGCTTAGCGGAACTGTATCCCCGGCAATTTGTCAATTGGGGGTTTGACTATCGCATTAAGCTAAAAATGGATTTTATGAAACACTACAATTGTGATGGTTTTGTCTTATTCTCTAACCGGAGTTGCAAGCCTTCTTCGTTAGGGCTTTATGACAAAAGTAAAATGATCACTGAGAAGACCGGTCTACCGGGGGTAATTTTTGAGGCCGATATGTCAGATGTGCGATATTTTGCGGAGGGACAGGTCAAAACCTTACTGGAGACCTTCTTTGAACGTATGGGGTAAACTATTCATTAGTTTCATAAAACAAATTTTCCACGTATGCAAACTCTAATATGCAATTCTTTCAGACGTACGATATGAAAGGATGTGAAAAATATGGAGGAAGAGAACTTTGAACTTCGGGAAACTTTGACTGACGTTATTAATATCAAAGAAATAGAATCACTTACAATGCAAAAAGTAGAAGAACAATTCTACAAAGCTTTTTCACTTTACGGCCACCGTCGTTCTTATGTCAAGGGAAACAATGTTTTTCAGATTAATGATCCTGCAGATGAGATATATTTTGTTGAAAAAGGAAGGATTAGGACTTATAACTTAACACCAGAGGGAAAAGAAATAACTTTTGAAATCCATAACCCTGGCGAAAGTTTAGGCTGGGCGGAAGTGCTTGTAAATTCTCCAAGAACGCGTTATGCAGAGGGAGTATGTAATAAAAACACCTTATGGGTAATGAATAAGGATCAGTTATTCTATTTGATGTATTCAAATAAAGAATTCAATTTTCAACTTATATGGTCCCTGACTCATTACGTACTAAGATATAAAAGTTTAGTTGAAAATTTGGCTATTCTTCCTGTTCATGACAGGGTAATCCAACTACTTGTAAGAATGTCTAAGGATCGAGGCCTGCAGATCGGAGATTGTATTGTTATAGACTTTCCGATCTCTAATGATGATATTGCTAAAATGGTTGGAAGCTCTCGTCAAACCATTACACTTATTATTAACGAGCTGCGTGAACGGGGAATTATAAACTGGGAACAAAAGAAGATTAAAATCCTTCGTTTGAACGATTTATGTAATCTAACTTAGATTTGACCATATTTTATACGCATATTGGTAATTGTAAATAAGCTCTACATCAAGGGCTTATTTTGTTTTGATGGCAAAACAAACCCTTAAAAAACGCCTAGGGCAAACAATAATCGCTAATTACAAAAATTTCAGAATTGTAAGATAAATTACATATTTCAATCTTAAGCTATGCTAGACTAAACTAAATCATCAAGGACATTATTTTTTCATAACCGCACAGGTCGAGTAGTTTTAATATTAAGGAGGTGTAATTATATTTCGAGTTAGTCCCTAAAAAGAGTTTTCAGAAAATAAAAAATTATGAGAATACTAATTAATAATTACTAAATATTAATTATATTCTTGAGCGACGAAGGCTAAAATGCTTCATGTATTAAATTGGGAGGGATATTAATGGTTCAGGAAATTGAGCGGGAGAGAGTAATGCATAAGCTTCTTGAGGCGCAGGCAGCAAAATACGGCGGACGTACCTTTATGTATTACAAAGATAAAGAGTTCAGTTTTGAGGAAGTAAATAACCTAGGCAACAGGGTCGCGAGCGGCCTACAGAAATTGGGAATCACCAAAGGGGATAAAGTGGCGGTGGTGTTGGATAACTGCCCTGAGACGGTTTTTCTGGTGTTCGGGCTGTCCAAACTAGGCGCCATCCAGGTACCGATCAATACCGCACACAAAGGCGATATAATGACCTATATGCTGGCTCAATCGGATTCTCAAATGATGGTTACGCACAACCACTACCTTGATCGATTGAGGTCGGCATTGGCAAGCATTCCAAAGATCCAGTCCGTAGTGCTGTTGGAAGGAAGCGGCTCTGATCAGAAGCTAGCTAGCGGTGAAGCGAACGTAGCAATGGTTGGAAGCCAGATCGGGGCGCTTGGTAAGCAAGTGCTAGAATGGTCAGGGTTCATCGATAATGATGGTAAATACCGGCCGGCGGACGTCATCTGGTCCGATCCGTTTATGATTTTGTACACCTCAGGAACCACCGGATTGCCGAAGGGTGTTGTGCTTCCGCAAAACCTTTTATATGCAGCGGCAGAACGCTTTAGTAATGGTACGCTGGATGTGGGTGAAAACGATTGTATCCATAATTCCTTGCCACTTTTCCATGCCCACGCCTGGCACTCCGCCGTTAACCTAGCTTTAATCAGTGGTGCACGTTTTGTGCTAATAGAGAGGTTCTCGGCGAGTAAGTTCTGGGAAGAAAATAAACAATATGGCTGTAGCTATGCTGTTACCATCAGGGGGATGATTTCGATCCTGAATGCGGCTAATCCCAGACCCGATGATACGGATAATCCAGTGAAAATTTTCATGGGAGGGCCTGCGCCCCAGGAGTACTGCGAAGCGTTTGAGCAGCGGTTCGGAGTTCGTATCGTAGATTTTTACGGTTCGACTGAGCTTAGTGCTCCAATAATTAATCAAATCGGGAATCGCAAGATCGGCTCCTGCGGAAGGGTACATCCAGACTTTGCCGTCAAGATCGTCAACGACAATGGGGTGGACGTCGAAATCAACACGCCTGGTGAGATTCTTATTCGTCCCATTAAACCGTACGAAGTAATGCTCGAATATTATAAAATGCCGGAGGAGACTGTCGAGGCTTGGAGGGATGCATGGTTTCACACCGGTGATAACGGTTTCTTTGACGAGGACGGTTTCCTCATTTATACAGATCGAAAAAAGGACGTTATAAGGCGTCGCGGGGAGAACATCTCCTCCTTCGTGTTGGAGAATGTCATCAACTCTCATCCGGATGTATTGGAAGCGGCTGTATTTGGAGTGAAATCTGAATTAGGAGAAGAAGATGTCATGGTGTGTCTGGCATTTGTGCAGGGACATAGAATCACGCCTGAGGATATTACTGCCTTTTGTGAGGAACGAATGGCCAAATTTATGATTCCAAGATATATGCGCTTTGTTGATGAACTTCCCAAGACCCCTGTTCATCGGGTGGAGAAGTATAAGTTGCGTACCGAAGGGGTCACGGCTGACACCTGGGACCGGGAAAGGTCTGGCAACACTCTTAAGCGTTAACAGTTTAAGATAAAAAGCTCCTGTTAAACATCCCTCGAATTTGTATTATAAGGGAAAATATTTGATTTCTGAAAATTATAAAGGGGGGTTCAAAAAAATGAGCGTGCAACTAAACCCACGTGTAAGTATATCAAATCGGTTAGAGCGTCTTCAAGATACAACATACCTAATGAAATTGTGCGGGTTAATCTATGTAGCAGCTATCTTGGAAATTGTTGATATGACTGGGATCGCATTTCTATTGCCCGTATTGGGGAAATTTTGGAGTTTGCAGCCGACTGCTTTAGGATACTTGGCATCCACAACTTTTGTAGGTATGTTTTTTGGTTCTTTTGTGTGTGGAATGTTGGCAGATAGATTTGGCAGAAAGCCCGTTATTATTGCGGCTATGTTGATATGGGGAGTCGCCGGTGTCATATTTGCATTTTCTTGGAATGTCGAAACCTTGTATATATCTCGATTCTTCATTGGCATAGGATTTGGGGCACAGGTACCGTTGGCTGTAACTTTGTTGAGTGAAATGGTTCCTTCCCATTTACGTGGCAAGTATATTACCTTTTTTATGATGTTATTACCCTTAGGCGTATCAATCACAGGATTGATTACCTATCTCTTATTGCCTTATTGGGGCTGGCGGGGTATGTTCCTGTTAGAAGCGCTTTTTTCAGTATGGGCGTTAGTTGTTTGGAAGTATTTCCCAGAATCGGCTTTGTGGCTTGAATCGAGATCCAGATATTCTGAAGCCGACAGTACAATGAGCAAAATCGAGGAAGCGATTGTAAAAAGCACCGGGCGGCCTTTGTTACCGATAGAGGATAAACCTGTTAGCGCATCTAAAAAAGAAACGGTTAATAAAAGTTTTTCTGAACTTTTTACTAAATCTTACATCAAAATCACAATTATGAACGCAATCTGGATGATTACAAATATGATGGGGTTTTACGGAATAGGTATATGGTTAAATTCCTTGCTGGTTGCCAAAGGCTTTTCGATAATAAAATCCACGGGTTACGTATCTTTAATCGCTCTTGGCGGGGTACCGGCCTACTTTTTAATAAGGTACCTAGTGGATAAAATCGGTAGAAAATGGCCTGTTGTATTAATGGCTTTTATGACGGCTGGTACAGCGTATTTCTATGGTCAAGCAACAACCTTAGCCATGGTAATTGCTACAGGGCTGCTGTTTATGTTTGCACAGTACGGCTATAACATGGTGACCATGGTCTATATACCGGAGTTGTTTCCAACGCACATGCGGGTTACTGGAACAGGGTTTACCATGGCGTGCGGCCGGATAGGAGCTACTCTGGGACCTGTTGTCATAGGATACATTATAGCTATGTACGGTAGTCAGACAGTAATGATATTTGCATTTGCCATTAATCTCCTTGGGGGTCTTGTAGTTGCAGTATTAGGACCTGAAACAAAGGGAAAAGTTTTCTAAGCACTATTATACGTACTGAAGGGTAGAGGACCTCCCTTAGGGCTAGTCGCGCATTGTTTTAGGAATGCTCCGACTCAGCTATAGTTATAGGGGCGAGAAAACAGACGGAGGGAATATCGATTGAGTACTTATACAGAAAAAATGTTGGAAAATGTATTGAGCACGAGTTTTGAAAATTTTGATCAAGCAAAATTGGAAAATGCCAAATATCGTATTATTGATGTATTAGGATGTGTGGTAAGTGGTGCAAATGCTACCGGCAATTTGGCTATAATTGATCAAGTCAAGGCTTGGGGTGGGCGGGAAGAAGCTACTATTTTCGTTCATGGCGGCAAGGCGCTAGCCCACAATGTTGCTATGATAAATAGTATTATGGCAAGATCTTTCGATTTTGAAGCAACTCAGGCTGGTGTTAATGGTTTATACATCCCATCACATATTAGTGGAACAACAGTAACGACAGCCATGACCTTAGGTGAAGCTAAAGATATTAGTGGTAAAGAATTGATTTCTGCTTTATTAGTTGGAGATGACGTTGCCTGTAGGATATTAGCAGCTTCCGGTTTTGGATTCGCCTTGGGCTGGGACAACGTAGGAACGGTAAATGCCTTTGGAGCCACAGCGATTGCGGGACGGTTGTTGGGTTTATCCAAAACACAACTCCAAAATGCCTTTGGCATTGTCTTAAATCAATTAGCCGGCAGTTTGGAAACAATATGGGATGGGGCTACTGCATTTAAACTCGTTCAGGGATTATCAGCCAGAAACGGTATATTTTCAGCAGAGTTAGCAAAAGCGGGATGGACCGGGCCCAAAGATGCATTACTCGGTAAATTTGGCTATTTTAATCTCTATACTGAAGGGTGCATTAATCCTGATATTTTAATCGAGGATCTCGGTAAAAAATATCATACTGAGGTTACGTATAAACCATATCCCGGCTGTCGTGTCAATCATACTGCTGTGGATTGCGCCCTTAAATTCGTCAAAAACTATGATATAGAAAATGATCAAATTGACCAAATAATTCTTAAAGTACCTGCGGTGTTTCGTGATATGTTTGCTTGTCAGCCTTTTAAAATTCGGGATATTCCGCAAATAGATGCAGCGTTTAACATGCGTTTTTGTGTTGCAAATGTATTATTAAGAAAAACTCTAATTATAGAGCACTTTCAAGAGGATTATATAAGAGACCCCCGCATTACGAAGCTTACTAATAAAATCGAGATTAAAGAATTAGATGATACTGATACCCGAGCATGGGGAGCTAGTTTAATATTAAAGCTGAAGGATGGCCAAGAATATTCTTCGGATGTAAGCTATCCTAAAGGTGACCCGGTTTTAGGCCCTCTTTCCAAAGAGGAAGTAACACAAAAGTTTATGAACAATATCGCTTTTTCCCCAAAAATTACTGAAGTAAGTGCCGAAAAAATCCTTAGCTTAATTGAGAACCTTGAAGAAGTTGATAAGATTAGTGAGATAATAAGGCTATTGTAATTTAAGTCATTTTCGTAAACTTGCATACGAAGTGAAGAAATTAATGACCGATCGTTCGTGCGATAAGATTATATTTTATACCTGTGTTTAACATCTAGAACGACTGTACCTAAGGTTCTTCTGTCTGTTAGGTGATTATTTGTGGGAGGTTGTAAGATGAAAAAGTTACTTACCGGAAATGAGGCTTTTGCGTATGGTGCGTACCTTGCTGGGGTCAAAGTGGCTGCGGCTTATCCTGGTACCCCTAGCACCGAAGTCATCCAAAATTGTGCCAAGTACGATACCATTTATGCTGAATGGTCACCGAATGAAAAAGTTGCCTTAGATGTAGCCATCGGTGCAGCATATGCCGGTGGACGGGCCTTGTGTGCCATGAAACACGTTGGACTGAACGTGGCAGCCGATTCTCTCTTTTATTCTTCCTTCACCGGTCAAAAAGCTGGTTTGGTCGTAGTGAACGCCGATGATCCAGGCATGCACAGTTCCCAGAATGAGCAAGATAATCGCAACTATGCAAAATTTGCCAAACTGCCGATGCTGGAGCCAGCGGACAGTGAAGAAGCCAAACAATTTATCCTCCTAGCTTATGAAATTAGCGAAATGTTTGATACCCCAGTCATTGTCCGTACTACGACCCGTTTGTCTCACTCAAGGACTATCGTGGATATGGATGATAGCCAGAGGATAGTAGCCAGTACTGAAAAAGTAGAATTTGAACGTAACCCAGGTAAATATCATATGGTTCCGGGCAATGCCCGCCGCCGTCATACGGTTGTTGAGGAGAAAATACGCAAGCTGGCTGAATATGCCGAAACCTTTGCATACAACGTCATTGAGACCGGTAATTATGAAATCGGGATCGTCACTAGTGGCGTGGCATATCAGTATGCCCGGGAAGTATTCCCTGATGCCACTTACCTTAAGTTAGGTATGGTATATCCTCTACCTAAACAGTTAATTTTAGACTTTGCCAAACGAGTGAAAAAAGTAGTAATTATCGAAGAACTAGACCCGTTCTTTGAAGAGTACTTTAAGACGCTGGGTATTGAAATTATTGGGAAGGATATATTTCCCATCGAGGGCGAGTTTAGCCCCTATCTGATCCGAGAATTGGCTTCCAAAGCCGGCCTAGTTTCAGCTCCGGCTACCGAGCAACCGATGAATTTGGAATTGCCTATTAGGCCGCCAATGCTTTGTCCAGGTTGCGCTCACAGGGGAATCTTCTATGCCTTAAAACGTCTTAATGTGGTAGTTAACGGCGACATCGGATGTTATGCCTTGGGTGGGTCGCCCCCATTGTCCACCATGCATACCAGTGGATGTATGGGGGCTAGTATCGGGGTAGTTCACGGGGTAGACAAGGTCGGAGTCAAAGACCGGACCGTGGCGGTTCTAGGAGACTCTACCTTCTTCCATAGCGGTATTCATCCGCTCATTAACGTGCTCTACAATAAAGGCGTCAGCACGGTGATCATCTCAGATAACCGAATCACGGCCATGACAGGGCATCAAAATAATCCTGGTTCCGGTAAGACGCTCCTAGGAGAACCGACCGAGCAAATAGACCTAGAGAAACTGGTGCGGGGCTTGGGTGCTCAAAAAGTGGCAGTAGTCAATCCTTACGAACTGGACGTGATGATTAAGACACTTAAGGAATTCATGGAATATGAGGAACCGTCAGTGATTATTGCCCGCTATCCTTGCGTCCTTCATGTTAAGGAAAAACATCCTGTTCCCGAAGTTGACCTCGAACTCTGTACGAATTGCGGAACCTGCCTGAAGATAGGTTGCCCACCGTTGGTTAAAGTTGAAAACGGAGTCGTAATCGATGCTTTGCAATGTAACGGTTGTGGCTTATGTGCTAAAATTTGTCCGTTCGATGCGATTAAAAAACCTGGGGAGCAACAGTAGAAAGGAGGCCGTAGAAAGTGCAAAATTATGATTTTATTATTGCAGGAGTAGGAGGCCAAGGTACCATTTTAGTCAGTGATATTATGGTAGAGGTTGGTTTAAAAGTGGGTTATGATGTCAAAAAATCTGAAGTTCATGGCATGTCCCAGCGGGGTGGTGGCGTTGAAAGCCATGTGCGCTGGGGAAAAAAGGTATATTCTCCAGTTGTGGAAAAAGGCAAAGTGGACTATTTAATAGGCTTAGAAATGCTGGAAGCAGCACGTTGGGCCACCTATCTTAAGCCGGAATCTAAAGTATATGTTAATCAGCAAAAAATCTTTCCGCCCACTGTCAACACTGGTGAGGCTAGATATCCAGAAGAAACAGAGATAGAAGAACAGCTTTCTAAGAGGGCAAGCTCTTTTGAGTGGATAGATGCGCATGAGAGGGCCAAAGAACTTGGCAATCAAGCTTTGGCTGGAGTTATTATGTTGGGTCGGCTTGCCAAGAACTTTGAAATAGCTTCGGAGATTTGGCTGGAGGTGATCGCGGAACTGGTTCCAGCAAAATTTACCGAGTTGAACAAACAGGCTTTTTTGGTTGGTCGAGATTGAAAATTGAAGACTAGATTAACCCGTCTGCTTCACGATAAATCAGCACTCATAATAGTCCGGAATAGCCCAGTTTAGGGGTTTTCTGGACTGTTTTACTTAAAAACAAGTCATATCAAGGGTTACAGGTTTTTTTCCTCCTTAAAGAACAGATAAAAGTACCAATAGAGAGATGGAGGGTGAAAGTAACTTTGAATGAAATAAAGTCTTCTAGTGCAAATGTTGAGGAAAGACGTTACATCAGCCTTACAGTAAATGATCAGCAATACCAATTAGAGGCAGGGACAGGGGCCGGAAAGGTTGATCCAAGCGACACCCTTTCCTTTACGCTTAGGGACACCCTAGGGCTCACTGGAACGAAGGTGTCTTGCGACGGCGGCGCCTGTGGGGGTTGCACCGTACACATGGATGGTCAAGCAGTGCTTTCGTGTATGCTACTGACCATTGAATGCGACGGAAAAGCGTTTACCACGATCGAAGGTCTGAAGAATCCAAGAACAGGGAAACTAGATCCTCTTCAGCAGTCTTTTATCGACCATACGGCCTTTCAGTGCGGCTTCTGCACCCCAGGTATGATCATGAGCGCTAAGGCACTTCTTAACGAGAACCCCTCGGCAACTGAAGAAGAGGTGAAAGAGGCTCTTTCGGGCAATTTTTGCAGGTGTATCAGCCACTATCAGGTTGTAAGGGCCGTCATGGCAGTATCCGGAAAAGGAAGGTGATGACAATGGCAGTGACTTATAGGTACATCGGCAAGGTAATACCCAGAAGGGATGGGCCGGACATTGTGACTGGTCAATCAGCCTTCCTCAACGACCTTAAATTTCGCGATCTTCTTTACGGAAAGGTTCTGAGAAGCCCTCATCCCCATGCCCTTATCAAAAGCATTGATACGTGGAAGGCAGAGCAGGTCAAGGGGGTTAAAGCGATTATTACGTATGAAACAGTCCCGGACTGGAAGTCAGGCAACCCGCCGATCCACCTTCTTGATAAGAAAGTCCGGTACGTGGGGGATGCCGTAGCCTTAGTTGCCGCAGAAACAGAAGCAATCGCTGATCAGGCAACGCGACTTATTGAGGTGGAGTACGAAGTCCTCCCTGCAGTCTTCGATGATTATGAGGCCATGAAACCAGGTGCCCCTCAACTCTATGACGATTTGCCAGGAAATCTCCTGCCTCTCGGTCTCAGCCCTACATGGGCAAACGAAATCGTAATGGGAGATGTGGAAAAGGGGTTCGCTGAGGCCGATGCCATTGTGGATGGGAGCTTCGGCTACGACAATATCCCGAACCCGATTCCCATGGAGTCGCCCGCGGCCGTGGCACTATGGAAAGAGCCTGACATGGTAACGGTGTGGGTTTCCAATCATAAGATATGGGGTGCCAAGCGTATCCTCTCAGCTATCTTTGGTGATAAAGTCCAGGTAAGGATCATTGGAGGGGCCTGTGGTGGAAGCTATGGGTCAAAGTCCGTGTCTTGGCAGGTGCAATGCTATGCTGCTGCCTTAAGCAAGGCCACTGGGCAGCCAGTGAAGGTTTCCTTTTCAAAGGAAGAACATCTTGCTTCATTTGTGTTGCGCCCTGCTACACGGCTTGATGCAAAGATCGGCATGAAAAAGGACGGTACAGTGACAGCGATAGCAGGATCATGGCTTATGGGCACGGGTTACTATTCAATAACGACTCAGATCCAGGTGTCTGTTGGGTGTGGCGAAGCTATGATCGCTGTGCAGTGCAAAAACTGGAATCTGAAGCCGACGATTATATGCACAAACAGGAATGCTTCCGGTATTGTCAGGGGTTTTGGCGGTCAGGAACTAAAATGTGCCCTCATACCCCTTTTAAGCCTCGCTATGGAAAAGCTCTCGCTTGACCCTTTTGATGTCTTGAAAAAGAACTTCGTCAAACCCGGTGACGGCTACTTTTGGCGGGATGCCATCTGGTACAACTATCGAGGTATCGATTACTCACGGGCTATGGACGAGGGAGCCTCGGTCTTCGGCTGGAAACAGAAATGGAAGGGATGGCTCAAACCTACTTCAGTAAAAGGTACCAAACGCATCGGTATAGGTGTCGGTGTCCACGGAAATGCGGACGTCGGAGAAGATATGTCGGAGGCGTATGTACGCATTGACAATGACGGAAGAGTCGTAATTGGCTCTGGACTTGCCGAGCATGGAACGGGGCAGGTAAGCAACGTTTTGAAAGTAGTTGCCGAGGTGCTTCAGTTACCGCTCGAAGCGATCTCTATTACTCCAGGGGATACTTTGGTTACGCCAATTGAGTGGGGACCGGCCGGATCAAGAGGGACGTATGCAATATTAAGTGCTGTGATCTCGGCAGCAGATGATGCAAAGAAAAAACTCTTCGAGCTTGCCGCTCCGATGCTGGATGCCAGCAGCCCCGAGGACCTCGAAACGGCGGACAGCATGATATGGCTGAGAAGTGATCCGAAAAAACGTGTCCATTGGAAACAGGTCCTAAACCTTCGAAATGTCATGGGTAACGGTCGTTTTGAACCGGACTACACATTAGCTAACTGCATGATTAGCTTCGTAGAGTTACAAGTCGACACCGAAACAGGTAAAGTCGATCTACTCCGGGTAGTTAACGCCACCGACGCAGGCCAGGTGATAGATCCTCATGGCCTGGAAGGCCAGTTCAACGGCTGCCTCGGCTCTGCAGGTATTGACAGCGCCATCTTTGAAGAGACAATTCTCGATCCTACAACAGGCTACATGCTTAACGCAAATTTAATAGATTACAAGTGGCGGACCAGCGCTGAACTGCCAGTGATTGAGAATGTTGTTTTAGAGACTCCTATCGACAGTCACTGCTTTCATGCTCTTGGGGTCGGTGAGATTACTACCTCTCCCGGACCTTCAGCAGTGCTGATGGCTGCCTCGAATGCCATCGGCCAATGGCTTTATGAGTATCCAGTCACCCCAGAACGGATACTACAGGCCCTAGGCAAAAGCACGGAAAAGAAAAAAGGAGGGGTTCTATGAAATCCTTCACACACTTGGATACTTTTAGCATAAACGATGCTTACAAGGCACTCGGTGAGTATGAGGGTAAGGCTCGGCTTAACGCGGGTGGCAGTGATCTTCTTGCGATCCTTAAGGGAGATGTTCTGAATGATTATCCTGAAACAATAATCAATATAAAAACCATACCCGGCCTCGATTATATTAGGGAAGACGGAGATTATCTCAGGATCGGCGCACTTGCACGTCTTTCCGATATAGTACGTTCTCCACTTCTCAACGAGAAATACCGTCTCCTAGCAGAAGCCGCCCATACTATTGCAAGTCCACAGATACGAAACGTCGCAACGCTGGGAGGTAATATATGCCAGGATACACGCTGCTGGTACTACCGATATCCTAGGAAAATTGGTGGGCCCATCCAGTGTTTACGCAAGGGTAGAGGCGCTTGCCTTGCTGTTAGGGGTGACAATCGTTACCACGCGATCATGGGCGGGAAAAAATGTTTTGCTGTTTGCCCCTCAGATATGGCAGTTGCCCTGGCAGCCTTAGACGGGAGGCTCAAAATTGCCGGTCCAAAGGGAGAACGAAGTGTGGCAGTGGCCGAATTCTTCCACCCCCTTGGTAAAGATCTGGCTAGAGACGAGATCGTTCGGGAAATTGAAATTCCGGCCCGCAGAGTTCCTTCACAGCAGACCTTTCTCAAGTTTACCCTTCGTAAACCCATTGATTTTGCCATCGTGAGCGTTGCCTCAGTTGTTACAATCGAACAAGGGGTTTGCACAGACGCCCGTATTATCCTCGGTGCAGTAGCACCTTTTCCTGTCAGAGCGAAGGTAGCCGAGGAACTTTTGATAGGCAAACCTATCAGCGAAGAGATTGCTATAGCGTCCGCCGAAGAGGCTCTAACAGGCTCAAAGCCACTCAGCAAGAACTCGTATAAAATTCAAATAGCAAAGACGCTGGTTAAACAAGCAGTTTTTAGTTCAATGGAAGCGGGAGAGATGCTCCATCCTTTCCAGAACTTTTAGATTTATTACCACCCACTGGCAACACCGGTGAGTTATCCAGAAGGAACAGAGATTGAATTGAAACAACGAAATCGAAACTCCGAGGTTATCTATCTCGGAGTTTCTTGTGCGCATTTTACAAACAATCTACTTCAGAGTAACCTCATCTATCCCTATCCCTACTTGTAGCGGTGGAGACAACCCAGAAATAGTAATTATGGATCAACTAGGGGCCCAATAAATTGATAACAGTATTGAAATAAGCTTCTAAGGGAATTTTATAAAGAAACCCAATCAAATTGGTGTTGAAGAAATTGTGGCATAAATTTAGCATTAGCCCAGGAGGGAGATGATGTTATATAATTTGCGAAAGGGAAAGAGGGTTATAAAGCAAAGCAGGTATGCCCACTTTCCAAATAAAAACTCCTTCAAATAGCAGGAATTTAAGAAACCAGTAGAGAACTCCTTGTTGGAACATTCTTGTCTCAAAAAACACTTAGTTGAGGACATTCCTGTCCCGAAAAACAGCATTAACTTCAGCAGGTGTGTCCCCTTCCGAACACGCTTTTTAGGAGGTACTTGGTATGAAAGTTAAACTGGCGGCCAAAGCTGGTTTCTGTTTTGGTGTTAAGCGTGCCTTGGATATGGCAGAACGGACAGTGGAAACTTCATCGGCAGTATCCCTTGGGCCACTTATTCATAATCAGCAGGTTGTAAAACGCTTGGCAGAGCGAGGAATTCACGTCGTTGATGATTTGGAAGAGGTATTAGCCGAACAAGCCCTGATTATCCGGTCTCATGGTGTAGGACCCAGTGTCTATCAAGGAGCAGAGAATAAAGGAATTGAAGTGGTGGATGCCACGTGCCCTTTTGTTCAGAAAGCACAACGACTGGCTGCGGGGTCTGCTCAGATGGGGGAACAAGTGATTGTCATGGGAGACAAACTTCATCCTGAAGTGCAGGGAATTCTGGGTTGGGCCGGAAAAAATGCCATACCTATTCAAACACTTGAGGAAGCCAAAAAAATTCCGTTTTACCCTAAACTAGCCGTTTTAGCCCAGACAACACAACTCTCGGAAAGTTTTGAAAGAATTGTTGAAGAGCTAAAACTCCATACAGAAGACCTTACCGTTCACAACACGATTTGTAACGCAACGGCAGAACGACAAAAGGCAGCTAGCGAGTTAGCACAAACAGTTGACGTTATGGTGGTTGTGGGTGGGCGTAATAGTGCAAATACTCAAAAATTAGCAAGTATCTGCGCTGAACTCACGAAGACACATCTAATCGAAACAGCGAAGGAATTAGAAGTCGACTGGTTTAAAGGATCTGCAAGTGCGGGCTTAACCGCAGGAGCGTCAACACCAGATTGGATAATTGAGGAGGTTTATCAGAAAATGTCCGAAATCAAAGAGAATGAAATGGATATGGCCAATTGGTTTGAGAGTTTTCAAGATCTTCATCTTGGAGCTAAAGTAACTGGTAAGGTCGTTAAAATAACAAATGAGGAGATATTTGTTGATATCGGCTGGAAATCAGAGGGTATTATCCCATTTGTCGACGAAAAAGGTGTCCGCCAGATACTCTCTAAGGATCTTTTATCCATCGGAGATGAAATTACCGCAGTGGTAATCCGTGTTGAAAATGAAGAAGGACATACGGTCCTTTCCAAACGGCAAGCAGATGAGGAAAAAGCGCAGGAACGACTGGAAAAATTGGCGGAGAGCAAAGAAGAGCTTCAGGCAAAAGTTATCGAGGTTGTCAAGGGCGGTTTGCTGGTGGATGTGGGACTACGCGGTTTTGTTCCTGCCTCACAAATCCAACTTGGTTATGTCGAAGACCTAAACCAGTTTTTGGCTCAAACTCTTCGTCTTCGGATCATTGAATTTGATCCCACCAAGCGAAAAGTTGTTCTTTCCCAAAAGATTATTTTGGAAGAGGAGCAGGCTAATAAACGAAGAAATTTGCTTGATACCGTTAAAGTGGGCGATGTTGTGACTGGGGTCGTGCGACGCTTGACCGACTTTGGTGCATTTATCGACATCGGTGGGATTGATGGACTGCTACATGTCTCGGAAATGTCTTACGCCCGAATCCAGCATCCCTCGGAGATCCTGAAAACGGGGGATGAAGTGGAAGTCCAAGTATTAAAACTTGAACCTCAGACTGGAAAACTATCCTTAGGGCTTAAACAACTAAAAGTTAGCCCATGGGTACAGGTAGCTGAAAAATATCCAATCGGATCTTTAGTTAAAGGGGTCGTGGTGCGAATCGTTACGTTTGGTGCCTTTGTGGAGCTTGAAGACGGGGTCGATGGATTAGTTCATATTTCTCAATTAGCGGATCATCGTGTCAATAAGGTGAGTGAAGTGCTGAAAGTTGGGGATATGGTTAGTGCAAAGGTCATTGAGTGTAAGCCGGAGACGAAAAGGATAAGTCTTAGTATGCGCGAGATGCTCAAAGATGCTGCCCAAGCAAGTGATGAGGAAGCGATTGTCTCGCAACCCGAAAGCCAACCAGTAACCATCGGCGATGTCTTGGGCAAGATTACCTTGACGGACACAGATGGCTAAACTAAAACCAACTCAGCCAATTGATTTTCCCATCTTGTTTCTAACTCTCGCACTTATAGCTTTTGGATTAATTATGGTGTTGAGTGCTGGGGCAGTGAGTGGGTTTAACGCTACGCAAAACACATATTTCTATGTTTCCCAACAAATGAAGTGGACGCTTATAGGTTCTCTTTTCGCTTTTGTAGCCATTAAAATCCCATACGTGGTTTGGCGTCGGTTCGCTGGTGTTGGTATCCTTATCAGCATAGGACTTCTCATTGCGGTTATATCTTCGGACTCAGGGATTGCGGCGTTAGGCTCAGCTCGCTGGATCAAAATTATGGGAGTTAATGTTCAGCCTTCAGAAATAACTAAACTGGCCTTAGTGTTATTTTACGCACACATTCTTGACCGCTATCCGATTAAACACGGGAAAAATTGGGGCATTCCGCTCGGTATATTGATTCCTGTTTCGATTATCGTTTTGGGCCTCGTTTACAAACAGCCGGATTTAGGGACGACGATGGTCTTAGCAATGACTAGTGCAGTTATGTTATTTCAGACGGAGATTCCGACGATTTGGTTTATTGCAGCTATCCCAACATTTGGATTCCCTCTTGTTTATTTTATCCATGGCTATCAATGGAAGCGGATTGTTGTCTGGCTAGACCCCTGGAAATATGCCTTAGATGCAGGATACCAGATTACTAACGCCGAGATTGCCTTTGGATCGGGGGGCTTATTTGGTGTCGGCCTAGGTCGAAGTTTGCAAAAATACGGTTTTCTGCCGGAAAACCATACGGATATGATTTTTGCCATAGTCGGGGAAGAACTAGGCTTAGTGGGCACCGTATTATTGTTATTACTTCTGATCTCATTGTATGCCCGAGCCTACCAAGTAATTCGTGAATGCTCGGATCGCTTTGGACGGCTATTAGGCTTTGGACTGATATCCTCGTTAGCGATTCAGACAACAGTAAACCTCTCAGTTGTGACTGGGGTATTACCGGTAACTGGGATTACGCTACCCCTAATCTCGTATGGTGGGAGTTCCCTTGTTATTACATTGATCGAACTTGGTTTGATCTTAAATATCTCCCGTTATCGTCATAAAGCTCCATCAAGCCTTACTGCAACTAACCTCCCAGACATCTCGGTGTAAACTCCACTTAAACGGGAATAATATAAGTAGTGGTCCGTTTAAGGAGGGGTTAATTTGGATTTACCTTATGGAGAATGGGTAATCTTTTTCTTAGCACTTGCAACTTGGACTGAAAAACGAGCCTCTCAACGGTTTTTTCTGATCCTGCTGATCGCCTGGCTAATAGGAAAATGTTTAGAGGTACTTTTCCCTGCGCCGATGCCTTGGCATTGGCACTACGCGCGTCTGTCAGTTATGCTGGTTTTTTGGGGGTGGGCTTGGGGTCATGCTGAACAGCGAATCTTACCGCTACTAATTACTAGTTTCGCCTTAAGCCTGGAAACGCTTTTTCTGGTGAATGAACCTGGGGTGATTCCCCATGAAGCGTGGATTTTTGCGGTTGTGCTGTTTTTTGTCGCACGATTGACAGCTAATTCCTATTGGGGAACGGCCGCCACTTTCACCGGAAGCATTCTTTTGAACCAAGTTTTCAGGCGTTTTACTTATGAGGGGCTTGTTAGAAGTGCGGACTTCCCTGATCCTTTTATTTGGAATTTCGGTGTGGGCTTGTTTACAGTCTGGGCAGGACTTCGTCTAGGATGGTTTTATTATTCTGCAAGAGAAAGGGAACTCCAGATCGTCGAACCTCTGTCGTCTGCGAGTGAACTTGTTCAACTAAAGTTGAACATCGAGACTTCGGTGACGAAAGCCTCCAGTGGAGGGTTTCGCCAAAGCCGCATATCCCATGAGGAACACTTAGCGGCGAAGGCGGAGTCTACCTCCTTCGCGCCAAGTGTTACTATCGGGAATGGCGCTCGGCGATACTATCCACTGGAGAGTATCGTCACCGAAGCAGAGTACGAGGTACTACTCCCACTTGTAGAAGTGGGAGTCTCACGATTGAATGGAGTAAAGGCTTATGAACCCTCGGAAGAACAAGAACTCCTGTAGCAGGTGGGTGAGTTTTGTAGTATACTTATAAAACGATTGAGGCTGGATAATATGCCCTGATCTGGAATGTCAGGAGGATGAAATAATTTGCCTAGAGGGCTAGTGGTCGCTGCGGTTAACCCAGGGAGTATTGCGGAAGAAATGGAGATTCAAGTCGGAGATCGCGTTCTCTCGGTTGATGAAGAAGAACTCAACGATATCATTGACTTTCAGTTTGGCATATCAGAAGAAGAATTTACCTTGTTTATTGAAAAACCAAATGGTGAACTATGGGAAATTGAGATAGAGAAGGATCCTGGGGAATTCTTAGGTTTAGAGGTCGAGACAATAAGTGCTAAGGGTCTAAAGGTATGTCGAAATAATTGTACGTTTTGTTTTATTGCCCAGATGCCTAAAGGGATGAGGGCAACGCTTTATGATAAAGATGACGATTACCGCTTATCGCTGACGCAGGGGAGTTTCATTACCCTGTCTAATTTGAATGAGCAAGAAATAGAGCGAATTCTCCGCATGCATCTTAGTCCACTATATATTTCTGTCCATGCCTGGAACCCAGAAGTTCGTGCTCGCCTTATGAAAAACCCGCACGCTGGAAAGCTACCGGAACAAATCAAACGGTTTGCCGAGGCTGGAATTGTGGTACATGCTCAAGTTGTTTTAGTTCCAGATCATAACGATGGAGACGTATTGAGGGAAACAATCGAACGGTTAGCTGAACTCTATCCTTCTGTACAATCAATTGCGGTAGTGCCGGTGGGGTTAACTCGTTATCGTGAACACCTTACGCCACTGCGTGGATTCTCGTCAACTGAAGCGAACGGCATATTAGATCAGGCAGAGAGGTGGCAAAAGGAATTTTTTGAGCGGGTGGGTCGACGTCTTGTTTATTTTGCCGATGAATTTTATGTTTTGGCCGGCCGAGAGTTTCCTGAGGTGGCAGTCTATGATGACTTTCCACAATTAGAAAACGGTGTGGGAATGGCACGAAAATTTATCACTGAGATCGAAGATGGCTGGAAGCAATTGCCTGAAACGATTTCCGAACGCCATGTGCATCTTATTACCGGAACATCTGCGCAAGAACTGTTTGAATTGTGGTGTGGCCGTTTAATGGAGCAAGTAAGTGGCTTGAAGCTCACGGTACATGCGATACACAATGATTTTTTTGGTTCCTCCGTCACTGCTGCGGGCTTAGTTACGGCTCAGGATGTCGCCCATCAATTGGGAGATTTGTTCGGTGAGGAGTTTCTTCTCCCGCGGGTTATGCTTAAGGCAGATGAAGACATCTTTCTCGACGATCTGAGCGTGAAATGGTTAGAAGAAAAGGTTAATGGAAAGGCGAGAATTGTCGAAAACGATGGTCTCTCATTTTTAGAACAAGTGATCGGATATTCTTGGGAGGTGAAACGCTTTGAGTAAACCCGTTGTAGCTATCGTGGGACGTCCGAATGTCGGAAAATCAACGCTATTTAATCGCATCGCTGGTGGTCTGGTGGCCATTGTGGAAAATATGCCTGGGGTGACGAGAGATCGACTTTATCGAGATGCGGAGTGGCTTGGACAGAAGTTTGCCTTGATCGATACTGGGGGAATCGAATTTAAAGATGAAAGTACGCCAATCGCTGCCCAGATGCGTCGGCAGGCGGAAATTGCCATGGAAGAAGCAGATGTCGTTATTTTTGTCGTGGATTCCCAACTATCTCCTACGCCGGATGATGAGCTAATTGCTCGAACTTTGCGTCGCTCTGGAAAACCAGTCTTACTCGCCGCGAATAAAGTAGAAAATTTTGAGCAAGTTGAAGGACAACTCTACGACTTCTTAAGTTTAGGCTTAGGAGAAGCAATTCCCATTTCTGCAGTGCACGGAATGAATACTGGTGATTTGCTCGACTTGGTGATTTCAAATTTGCCGGAGAATACCGAAGAAGAGTATAATCCTGATGTGGTACGCATTTCTGTAATCGGGCGTCCGAATGTCGGAAAATCGTCCTTGGTTAATACGATGCTCGGGAAAACCAGGGTCATAGTCAGTAACATTCCGGGAACAACCCGGGATGCAATCGATACACCGTTTGAACAAGATGGAAAGCATTATATCCTTATCGATACGGCAGGGATGAGGCGTAAAGCTCGTATAGATGAACTAACGGAGCAATATAGTGTAGTACGTTCTCTTCGTGCTGTGGATCGCTCTGATGTGATTCTTATGCTTATCGATGCAGTCGATGGAGTTACAGAACAGGACAAAAAGATTGCTGGGTATGCCCATGAAGCGGGTAAAGCAGTAATTCTGGTAGTCAACAAATGGGATCTCGTTGAAAAGGATGAGAAGACCATTAACAAATTCGAAAAGACTATTCGCGAAGAATTAGGTTTTATGCAGTATGCACCCACGATGTTCATTTCAGCTTTAACTGGACAGCGGGTCACCAAAATTATTGATCTTGTGGATTTTGTGGCGGAACAAAACTCAACCCGTGTAACCACGGCTACGTTGAACACTTTACTGAGAGAATGGCTCCATCTTAACCCACCTCCGTCCGACAAAGGGCGACGCTTAAAGGTCCGCTACCTTACTCAAGTGAGTGTTAAGCCTCCAACGTTCGTTTTTTTTGTCAATGACCCAGAATTAATGCACTTTTCGTATAAACGATATTTAGAGAATCAGATGCGGAAACACTTCGGGTTTGAGGGTACTCCGATTCGAATTGTTGTTCGCCAAAAAGATGAAGAGAAAGAGAAGGATTAAACCATGCCACGCTACTTAATTTTTATCTTGGCGTATTGCTTGGGGGCTATTCCTTTTGCCTATTTGGCCGGACAACTGAAAGGGATCGACGTACGTCGTCATGGTAGTGGAAATATCGGCACGACGAATGCTTTTCGCCTTTTAGGAGTTAAATTAGGTATCTTAGTACTGCTCGGAGATTTTTTGAAAGGAGCTATCGCTGCTGCTTTAGGCTTTTGGGCTTATGGTGCCTGGGGAGGAATCATTGGGGGATTTCTCGCCATGGCTGGTCATAGCTGGAATCCTCTTTTTGGCTTTCGACCCAGTGGAAAAGGGGTGGCTGCAGGATTCGGGATTATTACAGTCTTGATGCCGAAAGTTATGATTTTAGCAATTGCTTTGTTTATATTGGTAGTATTGTTTACACGCTATGTATCTATGGGCTCGGTTGTCGGAGCTCTCGCAGTTGCCATCTTGGTCTTTGTTTTTCCGGAACCGTTGGCCTACCAGGTTTTTGGATTGGTTGGCGCCTCAGCCGTGATAGCACTTCATCGGGGGAATATTAAACGTGTATGGCAAGGAACGGAATCTCGATTTGGCGAAAAAAAGGAGTGAAAGTATGCCTAACGTAGCGGTCTATGGGGCTGGTAGCTGGGGGAGCGCTTTGGCTGTTGTTTTAGCGAATGCAGGTCATCAGGTTGCGCTTATTGGTCGTCATGCGGATGAACTGGGGCTTATGAGGACACTTCGCGAAAATGTACGCTATTTGCCGGGCGTTGTTTTGCCTCCAGGAGTACTACCAACAACTGATCTTGCCCACTTAAACGCCGATCTAGTTGTTTTAAGTGTACCGTCCCATAGTGTTAGACAAGCTGCCCGTTTGGTTAAGGCCTACCTAAAGCCGGGTTGCATTGTGGTCAATACGGCTAAGGGAATGGAAGAAGAATCACACCTTCGCCTTTCTGAAGTATTGACTATGGAGCTTCCTCAAAATCCGATTGCCGTTTTGTCCGGTCCCAGTCATGCAGAAGAAGTCGGACGGAATATGCCGACTACTGTAGTGATTGCTTCAGATGAAGGAACGGCAAAAGCAGTTCAAGACCTGATGATGACACCGGAATTTAGAGTGTATACTAACCCAGATGTCATCGGGGTTGAACTAGGTGGGGCTTTAAAAAATGTTATTGCTGTGTGCACTGGGATTGCAGAGGGGTTAGGCTTTGGTGACAACACCAAAGCGGCTCTAATGACTAGGGGCTTAGCGGAGATTGCTCGCTTAGGAGTTGCACTAGGAGGACATTCGTTAACGTTTGCCGGGTTATCAGGCGTTGGTGACCTCATTGTTACATGCACTAGCCCTCATAGCCGGAATCGCCGGGCAGGAGTCGCACTCGGGCAGGGTAAACCTTTAGAAACGGTGCTCAAAGACGTTGGAATGGTGGTGGAAGGGGTTAGGGCTGCTCGAATTGCCTATCAGCTTAGTATAGAGAAACATATTTCGATGCCTATTACTGAGCAAGCCTATAAAGTGCTGTTTGAAGGTGCTGATCCAAAAGTTGCCGTGGCGGATTTAATGAGGCGAGGGAAACGCCATGAACTTGAAGAAGTTGTGGAAATGAACTGGTTTAAGTAAAATTTATACATATTTTTACACTTTGTTTCATAGACGTAGAAGAGGTAATTTAAAAAACCTTTTCTGCGTTTTTTATCGTGATGTCATATTTGCCCAAAAGAATCAATATACTTATATTGCTTAAGGTGCTAGTCCGGTTATCGGGAAGCCACGTTGTACTAGGAGGTGGAAGGGGAGAAAAGGTGGAGGCCCTTCCCCAAATTGGGGACAGCACTCAAAAGGGAGGGAAAAGACTAATGGAAAAAGTAGACATTTTTAGAGATATCGCTGAACGTACTGGGGGCGATATCTACCTCGGAGTCGTCGGGCCAGTCCGCACGGGAAAGTCCACCTTTATCAAACGATTCATGGACCTCCTAGTCCTGCCCAACATTCAAGATGCCTTTGAGCGGGAGCGGGCCAAAGATGAACTTCCACAAAGTGGGACTGGAAGAATAATCACGACGACGGAACCTAAGTTTATTCCATCAGAATCCGTAGAAATTATTGTTAAAGACTCGATTCACATGAATGTACGGTTGGTCGACTGTGTTGGATACACAGTAGAAGGTGCTTTAGGATACGAGACAGAAGACAGTGAAGAGCCTCGTATGATGAAAACATCCTGGAGTGACGAACCTATGTCGTTTCAGGCTGCTGCTGAAATGGGTACCCGTAAAGTTATTAGCGATCATGCCACGATCGGCATTGTGGTTACGACAGATGGATCTATTACTGATATTCCAAGAGATGCTTATCTGGATGCAGAGGAACGAGTTATTTCTGAGCTCCGTCAGTTAGGAAAACCATATGTAGTGATCTTAAATACAACTCGTCCCTATGCAGAAAATACTATGGAATTAAGTCGTTCTCTCGAGGAAAAATATGGCATCCCAGTAATTGCAGTGAATTGTCTAGAAATGAATCAGGATGACATCACTCAAATTCTTGAAGAAGTACTCTATGAGTTCCCCGTTGCTGAAGTCAATATTGACCTGCCAAAATGGGTTGAGGAACTCGATCCCAATCATCTAGTTCGGGCTGCTTTTGAAGAAACTGTGCGTAAAGCGATTGAAGGGGTACGGCGTTTGCGAGATATTGATCAGGCCCTAGACGCTTTGACAGAATGTGAATATGCTCAAGATGTTCTCCTTAAAGAGATGGACTTAGGAAGCGGAGTAGCCAATGTTGAAATTACTGCAGTTGAAGGACTCTTTAAAACTGTTCTGCAAGATCTCACGGGGATTGACATTGAAGGGGATCATACTTTACTTCGTTTAGTGTTAGATTATAGTAAGGCCAAGAAAGAATGGGATAAACTGTCAGCTGCTATTGAGGAAGTGCGTGTCAATGGCTATGGTGTAGTAACGCCTCAACTTGAAGAAATGTTCCTTGAAGAACCTGAACTAGTGAAACAAGGGGGGCATTATGGGATCAAGCTCAAAGCAAGCGCTCCGTCGTTGCATATTATTAGGGCGGATGTTACGACTGAAATTACGCCCTTGATCGGTACAGAAAAGCAAGCAGAAGAACTTGTTAAATATATGCTCGATGAATTCGAAAGTGATCCGAAGAAGGTTTGGGAATCAAATATTTTTGGCAAATCTTTGCATAATTTGGTACGTGAAGGTATCCAGAATAAACTCTATAAGATGCCGGAAAATGCTCAACACAAGCTTCAGGACACTTTGCAGAGAATTGTAAATGATGGTAGCGGAGGCCTTATCTGTATCATTATCTAGCTGATAGAACGAAGAACGAGGAAAGCATAAGCATAGTCAAAGGACGTTGGAACGCGGTCGCGGTATCCAGCGTTCTTTTTTTACTTATCAGACCTACATGCCGCTCACTCAAAATATTTTGCATAAATGCATAAAAGAGTATTGAAATTTTCTGATAAATGATATAGTGTAAGAGCACGGAGATAAGAATATGCAGAAATGCCGAAGTACTTCGACTTAATTAATTCAGGAAAGTAGCTGTATTTAAAGAATATACTAGGAATAATGAGCCGAAATGAATAAAATAGCAGCAGAGTTATTCAGGCATATGCAGGGAAGGATTAATATGCAAATATGCATAGTAAGTAATTAGTCTTGGCAAGAATGTAGCAGGAGAGCGAATAAGAGTGGGTGAAATCACAAAACGTAGTTGCTTCGTTGCCTGTGGTCTTATACATTTCCAGTGAAAGTGAGAAAAATTATAAGGAGATGTTCAATATGGGAAGATGCGAATGTTTGCAGTTAAGAAAACTCTCTCGTGAGGATAAGAATAGCCATTTGCTTTATCAGAAGGACGGCTATTTAGCTAGAATTATTCTAAACAGACCTGAGAAGTATAATGCCTTTTCTCTGCCGATGATTCGGAAATGGGCTGAAGCACTACAAGACGCACAAGAGGATCAAAACATAAGGGTTATCGTCGTGACTGCCAAGGGCAAGGCCTTTTCAGCCGGTGGGGATATAGAAGCCATGTTAGCTGGAAAAGGATTTGTCGGGTGTGATGATCAAGGCGAATTATGGGGCGATAAAGGCATTGATCGTAAACGGTCGTTAACAAACCATATCCATAAAATTGCTTTGACACTAGAAATGGTTGATAAACCAGTAATTTGTGGTATTAATGGAATCGCTATTGGAGCGGGCTTAGATATGGCTTTAATGTGCGATATTAGGGTTGCTGCAGAAGATGCTCAGCTTTCAACCGGCTATGTGAAAGCAGGTATTGTGCCGGGTGATGGTGGTGCCTTCTATCTTCCACGCTTGGTCGGAGTTGCCAAGGCTTTAGAAATCTTATGGACTGGGGATTTTATCTCGGCGAATGAGGCTGAAAGAGTCGGTATGGTCAACAAGGTGGTCCCCGCTCTAGAACTAGAACAAGCCACCTTAGAGATGGCGAGAAAAATAGCCGACTCCCCTCCGGTATGCGTGCAAATGATTAAACGGGCAGTTTATTCCGCGCAACGAACTAACGATTTACGGACGGCCTTAGATCTTATTTCTTCCCAGATGGCTATTGTTTCCGAAATGTCCGACCATAAAGAAGGACTAAAGGCGCTTAAAGAGAAGCGTAAACCGGTTTTTACTGGCCGTTAATTATTGCTAACATCGAACTTGTTTATCAGCTAAATAGGTAGTAGTTGGGAGGAGAAAAGTTTGTTGCGAGTCGGCCAAGTGATGTCACGCCTTTCCGTATGCCTTTATAGTTATCATTCTATTGGAGATGCTCTGAGCTTGATGATGGAAAAAAAGGTGACTGGCTTGCCTTTACTCAACGAACAGGGTCATTTACTGGGTATGGTCACCAAAGACCAGGTTAACGAAAAGGGTTTAAAAAACTTTGCTGCGACAAAGAAGGCCACTGACTATCTAACGACTCGCTTCCTATCCTTAAACGAAGAGGCCTCATTAGAAGATGTTTGGAATTTACCGTTCGATATTTACCCGGTGTTCAATAACCAGGAAGAGATTACTGGCGTAGTATCTAAATATTCGTTATTACAGGCCTATTTACA
>LOEW01000035.1 GCA_001516045.1 Desulfosporosinus sp. BRH_c37 | reverse complement strand
TCGTGCGGCAAATGTGTGCCCTGCCGTGAAGGCATCAGGCAGATGCTTAAGACTATCACTAATATCACCCAAGGAAAAGGAAAAGAGGGAGATATCGAGCTTTTGGAGGAGTTAGCTAAGTTAGCCAGCAATGTGGCCCTATGTGGGTTGGGCAAGGGTGCACCTAGTCCGTTTTTAAGCACGCTAAAATACTTTAGAAATGAGTATGAGGCACATATCAAAGAGAAAAGGTGCACGGCTCTTTCCTGTAAGGAGAGGGGGGGCAAAGAAAATGAGTGAAATTATTGTCCGGATTGACGGAAAAGAAGTCAAAGCCAGGGAAGGAATGACCGTTTTAGAGGCAGCACGACAGGTTGGAATATCAATTCCGACACTTTGTGAACACGAGAAATTACAACCTTATGGGGCTTGCCGCCTTTGCACAGTAGAAGCAGAAGTGAACGGCCGGACAAATCTCGTTGTTTCCTGCCTTTACCCGGTGGAAAAAAATTTGATCGTCAGAACTAGGTCTAAGCAGGTAGATAGTTTTCGCAAACTTATCTTGGAGCTCTTGCTGTCTCACGCTCAGGATGCCCCGGTATTGCTGGATTTGGCCCAAGAGTATGGAGCAGATAAAGACCGTTTTGACAAAGAGCCCTCATTTTGCATTCATTGTGGTCTATGTGTAAGATACTGTAATGAGGTTAAAAAGAAGAACGCTATTGGATTTGTAGACCGAGGAATAATGCGGGAGATAAGCTTCATTCCGGACATAGCCTCTAAGGAGTGTTGGAAATGCAAAGAATGTTTTCCGCTTTGCCCGACAGAGGCACTGCAAGCAGCTTACACTTTAGCTAAAGCATTCGCCTTTCCCTCACCTTCTTTGGAGCCAGCGCCAGCGGAATAGGTAATGATTAATACTCTTGCGGGATGGAATCAAAATACTGGTTCGCCTGTTAGGTCAGCAGTTCATGATCCTGGTCGAAGCGTTCCGTCGCATCGGAGCAAGATTGAACTTTTCTTTAACCTGAGGAACTTATTGCTATAGCATGTGATATTATTTTTGATAACGAGATTCTCTGCATTGGGTTGGATGTGGTCAGATAGTATCAGAGGAAGACATTGCAGAATAACAGGCACCTTGGAATTGTTTTATGCGGAAAAAGGCATAAAGCCCTAAAATGAGATGAGGAGGAGAAATCTTGACGGAAGTAAATAGTGAAGCTATTAAGAAGCTGGAAAGAGATTGGCGTTCCATGATTTTCATTTCACATGATTTTTTTCATCGTTGGAGGATGGTTCTAGAGAAGAAGTTTGGAGCAGAGGAAACGGCGGATTTGGTCGACCGCTTTTGGGAATTAGTAGGAGAGGGAACCGGAGAAAGTTACCTTAAACGTGGCCGTGATACTGCGGACCTGGAACAAATCGTCAATGCCTTTGTCCGAGCCAGCCTTGTCATGGGAGAAAGTGCTAGATCAGCTAAAGACGGAAATGACGTTTTACTCATCCATGATGCCTGTCCATGGATAGGTTCCTTCAAGGATTACGGAGCACCGGGACAATGTCAGGCAGGGTGTGACAAGTGGTTTGAAACGGCATTAAAGACAATCTCACCGGATTTTTCTGTCCGAACAGATAGCTGTTTGGCAGCGGGTGAAAGTACCTGTACTAGACGTTACTCTAAGAATAATGGATAATGAATGAATCTTACTAAGGAAATCGTAAACTGAACACTTAGTTTTATGTCACAAAAAGTTTACTTTTTGACAGGTACAGAAAAGACCTGCCCAGTTTTTGGGGAGGTCTTTTTCCATCATTAAGGTTTCACAAAGAAATGGCTTTTTTATTGAGGTTCAAACCCTTTATCAAAAAAGTCAATGGGTTTATCTAATTTACGATAAAGGCTACGAATACTTATTCCTAGGGCCTTGGCAGTGGCTACTTTATCGTTATTATAGGCGTTTAATGCTTGAAGAATATAGTTTTTTTCTGTTTCGGCTAAAACCTTTGACAGAGGTTTAATGTCAGTAATAGGATCATTATCAAGTTCAGAACGTAGAACTTGTGGTAAATCTTCAAATTCAATTTGGTCGTTTCGCGCTAAAATAAAGGCGCTTTTGACTACGTTAGCTAATTGGCGGATGTTTCCAGGCCACTTATAATGAAGTAAAGTATCCATAGCTTTAAAAGAAAACTTCTTCTGTACTTTATAACAGTGGTTTTCTTGTTCTAAGAAATAGATGGCCAATAAAGCAATATCGCTACCCCGTTCGTGTAACGGAGGTAAACTAAGTTTAAAAACATTTAAACGGTAAAAAAGATCTTCTCGAAAATTTCCCTTTTTGACCTCTTCTTCAAGATTACGATTAGTGGCGGCAATAATTCTTACGTTAACTTTTATTTCTTTGAGACTTCCAACAGGACGAAACACACCATTGTCTAAAATCCGTAATAGTTTGACTTGCATGGCTGGGCTCATTTCTCCAACTTCATCAATAAAAAATGTGCCATTATTGGCAATTTCAAATAAACCTTGCTTAGCATTTTGAGCGCCTGAAAAGGCACCTTTGGTATGACCAAAAAGTTCACTTTCTAATAAGGCATCTTGAAAAGCGCCAGCATTAATAATTATAAACGGTTGGTCTTTGCGTGTGCTCTTAAGAAATATCTCATGAGCGACCAGTTCCTTACCGGTTCCGCTTTCCCCTTCAATGAGTACTGGGCAGGAATAATTAGCCACTAATTGTATATGCCTAATTATCGCTTTGACTGAGGAATCTTGGCCGATGATCGGCGTTTTTCCTCCACTTTGATTTTGTTTGTCAGTAGTATCCAAGGCAATACAGAGTAAACCTTTTAGGTTATTGTCTAGACGTTGAAGAGGTAATCCTTTGATATTCATATAGATTTCTTTATCCCCATGGTAAGTTAGATAGCGGAAATTAAAGAGCTCAAAAGGTTCGCCTCGAAGTCCCGCCTGCAAATATTTACTTAAACCTAGCTCATAAGATTTTGGAAGATTTAACCAGTTTAAACCAAGAACTTTTTCAGAAGGAGCTTGGGCCAATTCTAAGTGTTCGGGGTTGGTACTAATGATGGTGCCATCTTGGTTTAGACAAAAAATGGCTAGATTGTGCTTGTTTTCTTCTGATAAAGGGGGATTAACTGCAATATTTTCAATAATTTCTAATACTAGGTTGGTAGAAGGATCTTCGCTATTACGAAGAGGTATGCTGGTAAAACGGTAGTCGTTTCGTCTACCATTTATACCTATGGCAGATAAGTTGGTGTAATTGGTTAAGTTATTCGCTAAGGTCAACACGGTAGGGCAGTTAGAACAAGGTACTTTGCTTCCATGAATTTTTTTATAACAGGGATAAGAATTACTTTTAATTGAACCGAACCAATTGCGGAAAGTTTCGTTAGTCCAGAGAATTTGGTACTGGCTATTTATTAAAATCGTGGCTGCCCCTAAACGATTAAAAAAATAGTCTAAAGGTGATGACGCAGCTTCAATATTAGTAATCAAGCATTACCCTCCCCGCAAATTATCTGATTATTTAGTTTACGCTACGGAAGGTTATTTTACAAGCTAAACTTTGCGAATGGCTATAAATCGGTAAGGCGTCAAAAGTGGCTGGCTTGAAAGTCGAATTTTAGCTGCACGTTTGAAAACCCAACGAGCCATTGAAACAGGGGAGAAAGCACTGGTTGGGGTCAACAAATTCTTAGTTGAAGAGGAACCTAATATTGCTATCCATCAAATCCGATCGGAAGAATGGGGAACAAAGCGAGCTAATTATTTAAAAGAATATCGCAACAACTGGGATAATCGAAGTACAAGCAAGGCTATTGAGGATATAAAAAATGCAATAAAAGGTGAAAAGAATATGATTCCAGTAATTATTGAAGCCCTAAAAGTAAAAGCAACTATGGGTGAAATCCATGAGGCTATGCGAAATGCTTATGGGTTTGCGTTTAGATAAAAGGGAAGGGGATATTGAAAATGTCAAAACGAAAGGCGAGAATTCTTACAGCTAAAATGGGATTGGATTGCCATGATACAGGTATTGTCACTATTGCAAATATGCTAAGGGATGCTGGATATAAAAGGAAGTGCTAGATATGGCAAACAATCAAAGTAGCCCTTCTTCTTTTTTTAATTTGATTGTTCAAACCTTGAAGTCTGGAACTTCACGGAAATAAGTTGCCTTATAAGAATTATTAATAGTTCAAATTAAGATTAATTTTGTGACTTGGCTACATTTTAACTTGAGAATCTGACTATTCATATTAGGAAAAAAGCGGAAGACTTAGAGGACTTAGAGGAGGTCAGTTAAGTATGAACATAGGAGATTATACCAAGCTGATATCGGCGGTGGTGGAGTAGCAGAATATAACCCTTTAAGTACGAGTATTTTTGAAGAATGTATACGCATTCTCCCCTCACGCCTTTATTACAAGGGTGTCTATCAAGAGGATATGTGGAACATGATTCTGAAGAATGTGTTTCTTAGTTTCATAGTTGAAGGTGATCTCAGTTGTCAGGTTGGAGCGTGTAAAATTAGATGCCCAATGGTAAATATTTTGCCGAGCGTTTCATGGGATCATGACGGTGTTAATAAAGAGAAGATGATTAAGGTTGGCGTGGAAGTAACCTATCGCTGGCGGGTAGATGCTCCGGGAATTAGATCGGCAAATTTTGGTGGCGGTGTAAGAGAGGGTACAGCACCTTATGGTTTGCAGGGAGGAAAAGACGCCGCTTTAAATGTCCTTTATATTAAGAAAGCCAGTGGTGAAGTTATCACAGTTGATGCTGAAACTTTTTACAACTTAGAAACTGGAGATATCTTCGAAATTTATGAAACAGGTGGTGGAGGTTTCGGTAATCCTCTAGAAAGGCCTACTGATAAAGTAGCAAAAGACGTGCGTGATGGCTTAGTCTCCAGTCCCACCTTGGCGTAGACTATGAAACTGTATTTTTGCACAAACCGGATACAAACTTGCCACAGATTCAAATTATCGAAGTAGAGAGCATTGATCCGTTGAGCCCTTATGGTGCAAAAGGTGTAGGGGAATCAGGACTTGTTCCTACAGCAGCAGCCATTACTAATGCAATTTATGATGCTGTGGGTGTGCGTATGACAGACTTGCCGATTACCCCTGAGAAAATACTCAAAGCTCTTGATGAGTTGAATAATGTTAAAAAGGATAATCCGGAACCTACCAAGATCTAATTTCTAACATTGTTGTGGCATGATCTTTGCATTTAGCTATTCATAAGATAAATCTAAAAATTAATATAGGTGTGCATCTTGTGATAAGGCCAGGCGAAGAAAAATTGAGCTATTTATTTCAACCTAGTATCATTCCGGTACCAGAAAAGGAGGGTGTTTAGTAACGGCTACCGATGTTGCTAATGGAAAGGGAAAAGTGGGGCAAAAGGTGGTAACCCACGTGAAGTTAAATGTGTCTTGACAATGTCAGGTGGTTTATAATAGATATGGAGCTTCCTAAGCACATTCTAAGGATAGAGTAAACGTTTAGACTATTGTCCTCGTATTTTTTAGCTATAGAGAAGAAAGCTGGAGTGATTATTAGATCACCCAGCTTTCTTTGTTGAGGACCAAGAATATTCTTTAGTTAAACTATTCTTTGGTTATCGTCAGACAAAACATATCATCGTTCTTGGTAAGCAAACATGGGTATAGAGCATAAGTGGAAAGAAATGCTATCAGAATGCTATGCAAAGCTTGAAGAAACAAGGTAGCAGAAATCTTTCAACTGTTCAATAAATAGTTGAAAGATTTCCGTAGATGAGTTATGATAAAACCATAAACTGAATTGCGTTCAAATATTAAAGCTTTTTTAAGATTAATATTAGAAGAGACCGCATGAATAATGGAGATCAGAAAATTGAACGTAATTCAGATATCGGATTCAATGGAGGTGGTTTTGGCGAAAGTAAAGGTTTTTCAAAAAGAAAGTAATTAAACAACTTTGAATTGTTCCAATGGTACGGTAAGCCCTTTTTCATTCTCGTTTGTGCTGAACCGAAGGGACGGAATGGAGGTTAACATGAATTTAGAAAGAATTGACCACATATGTATAGCAGTTAAGGATGTCAAGAAAGCCGAACAAGTTTACTCCAAGGCTTTTGATATTAAGGGAATGGATTACTATGTCGATGAAAATGAGAAAATCAATGTGGTTAGGTTCATGATCGGTGAGGTCGGCTTCGAGCTTATGGAATCCACTAGTCCCGATGGGGAAGTTGCTAAATTTATTGAAAAAAATGGTGAGGGTGTATTCTTAATATCATTTAAGGTGCCTGACACGGCTGAAAGCATGGATGAATTAAAAGAGAATGGGTTCCCCTTGATTGATAAGAAACCGCGAAAATGGCGTAATAGCAATTTCGCCTTTTTACATCCGAAGGGCTTTAACGGGGTATTACTGGAACTTATTGATTAATCAGCATTTTGATTAGTTTTTATAAGATTAGTAACTTATTTTTGTTATGGGGGGGGGTAGGTTGATGTGGTTGAGTCATTAGAAGAAACAAAGGTCTACAAGACAGTATGCATGCTTTGTTTTCAGGTATGTGGAATAAACGCTCATGTAAAGGATGGAAAGCTTGTCAAGGTAGAGGGTATGGCTGAGAATCCAATGAATCAGGGAACGATGTGCCCTAGGGGGTTAAATATAACCAATTATGTATATTCGCCAGAGCGAATTAAGTATCCCATGAAAAAGGAAAACGGAAAATGGGTGAGGATTTCGTGGGATGATGCGCTGGATACTATCGCGGGCAAACTTAAGGAATATAAGCAGGAATATGGCGCTCGCTCGGTGGCATTTTCGGTGGGATCGATGGGGGCGGAAGACATTGAGATATCCGCTTTTGCCCAAAGGTTGCGCGGCGCTTACGGCACGCCTAACTTCTTCTCCATCGAGGCGCATTGCTTCCGCTCGCGGATTATGGGCAGACTTTTGACATTCGGCGCTTATCCCCTGGAGGATCCCGATAATGCCGAGTTGCTCATTCTCTGGGGGCACAACCCGGATCAATCCGAGCCAGCTATTGCCAGCAAAATCAACAAGCAATTGGAAAAAGGCTTGAAACTAATTGTTATCGATCCAAGGAAGATTCCGATAGCCAAGAAAGGCGATTATTATCGAATTAAGCCCGGAACCGACTGTGCTCTGGCCCTGGGAATAATCAATGTACTGATCACAGAAGGAATTTACAACAAAGAGTTTGTTGTAAAATATACGCTGGGCTTTGACAAGCTGGTTGAGCACGTTAGAGAGTATACCCCGGAAAAGGTTGCAGAAATCACCGAGATTGCTGCCGACGATATCCGAAAAATCGCGCGGATTTTTGCTGGGGCAAAGGCTACCACCATCATGCAGGGAATCGCATCGCTGGACCAGCAAATTAACGGCTTACAAACCAGCCGGGCTTTGGCGATGTTGATGTCCCTTACCGGAAATTATGCCATTCCTGGCGCATGGGTTAATAACCCTCGCATGCGCCTTACAAACCTCATGGTTAGTAAGGATTATGAGGATGATCCGATTGGTATGGAAGAGTATCCTCTATTCTGGAAGCTCTGGGGTAAAGCGTCGCCTTATGGTCGCCAGATGGATTTGCCTGATGTGATCCTGAGCGAAAAGCCATATCCTGTCAAGGCCTTGATCACCACCGGCGGCAATCCTGCCCTGTCTTGGCCTGACTCTAATAAGGTCAAGCAGGCATTGAAAAAGCTCGACATGCTTGTCGTTATGGACCTGTTTATGACTGAAACCGCCGAACTGGCGGATATCGTGCTTCCCGCCTGCTCATTTCTGGAAAGTTATCGACTGGCATATAATTATGCCCTAGTCGCTGGTATCTCCTATGCGATGCTCAACAAAAAGGTAATTGAACCTATCGGAGAAAGCTGGCAGAATTGGAAGTTCTATTCTGAACTAGGACGAAGACTGGGATATGAGGGATACTTCCCCTGGAATTCGGATGAGGAAGTTGTTGAGGAATTGCTTAAGCCCAGTGGTATGACGTTTAAGCAACTGAATGAAGAACATCCCGAGGGGATGTTTTATGGCAGCAGAATTTATGACATAAATGAAAAAGGCCAGATAAATACACCTTCGGGAAAAATCGAGCTCTACTCTGAAACTCTGGCTGAAGCTGGATTTGATCCTATGCCTGTTTACAAAGAACCAACTCAATCTGTGGAAGTCAATCCGGAGCTTGCTAAGGAATATCCACTGACTCTTATTACTGGGGCACGAATGGTGCAATATTCTAATTATCAGATGAAAAATATTCCTGAAATCAGACAGTTAGCACCAAATCCAGAAGTTGATATTCATCCCGACACAGCTGCAGCACTTGGGGTAGTCGACAATGAACAGATACAGTTAGAAACAAGAAACGGGCAGATCCTGTCTAGGATTAAAATCACCGAAGATATAGGGCCTGGGGTAGTCAGTATCCCCCATGGTTGGGTAGGAAAATCTGCTGCAAATATATTGACTGAAAATAAACCTGCCGATCCAATAACAGGTTATCCGGAGCTAAAGGTTATAGCATGTAGAATTAGAAAAATATGATCTGAGCTTTGTATGACTGTTACCGATATTGTATCAACTGCCTCGGCTAATGCCGAGAGTCTATTATAATTACGAGGAGGGTTATTATGTACACTAAAGCATTTATTCCTTATCGTGGCTACTACAGTTCCCCTTTTGCTCGCTGGCAGGGGAGTCTACAAAATGAACATTCCATTGAGCTAGCGGCGAAAACTGCTAAGAGATGGCTGGCGGCAAAGGAAATTGATGTAAAGTTATTTGAATACCTCATTTTAGGGGAAACCATCGGGCAACCTTATAACTTTTACGCCGCTCCTTGGGCGGCCGCCCTAATGGGTGCAACCGAAATTCCCGGCTGTCATATCCCTCAGGCGTGTTCCACGTCGACTACTTGCATTAATCTAGCGGCAATGAGTATCGAAACAGGCCAGTATAACAACGCATTTTGCCTTATGACAGACCGCACTTCAAATGCTCCACATACTATTTGGCCAAATGGAGCAGGCCCAGGTGGAATGGTGATTTCGGAAAATTGGATGATGGACAATATTAATCGCGATCCGTATGCAGGAGTCCCGATGATCCAGACTGCGGAAATGGTAGTTAAAGAGTACGGTGGAATTACTAAGGAAGATTGTGATGCGGTAGCTTTTAGGCGTTACGAGCAATACCAGGATGCACTGGCAAACGACCGGGAGTTCCAGAAACGCTTCATGTTTTCAGCTGAATATAAAAAGAGCAGAAAGGAAACTGGGTT
>LOEW01000034.1 GCA_001516045.1 Desulfosporosinus sp. BRH_c37 | reverse complement strand
ATGGTAAATACCTTCTTATCCGTAACTCCGAGAAATCTCCTTCAGGTTATACCATCAGCATTAAAGAAGATGCAATTAAAAAGGAATTAGAAACAGCTGGATGGATGATTCTAATATCGAATGATGTGACCGATGCCAAAGAAGCCATCCGAATATACCGGGAAAAGGATGTTGTGGAAAAGGGCTTCCTACGTTTAAAAAACAGCCTGGATCTTGGGAGATTAAGGGTGCATAGGGAAGATACCATGCAGAACAAGATATTCGTCGGTTTCATCTCACTAATACTTACAACACATATCCATAAGGTCATGCTGGCAAAGGAGTTTTACAAAATGATGACTATGAAAAAGTTGCTGCTGACTCTGTCTAAACTCCGCTTGCAAATAGTCAATGGAACCAGAATTCTATTTCCTCTAACCAAAGATCAGAAGGTTATCTATAAGGCATTCAATATCGATGAACCTGTGTAGGTATAATTTTTGGCGGGATTTTAGGTTTTATAATTCCATAATTGACTTAAAGAGGTTAAATATAACGCTTATTATTTTAATACATAACGCTCTTTGAAGCGGGGAAAATAAAGTCAGTTACCGAATCTACATTAAGGAGTTGAAGCACAGCATGAAACGGTTTCTGAATTTTATGATGAGCAGTGCCCTAATTTTGGGACTTGCCTTAGCAGGTTGTACAAATGCACCGTCTCCTATTCCTCCCCAAACCCCAAAGCAAACCACACAGGATACGAAACCACCGGAAGCTGAAGCCGGTGCAACACGAGATTCGGTATTAGGGGCTGAGAAACGAGTGGTCTTAGGATTTTATACTGATCCAGAAGGACCTGTGCCGGGTTCGAAAGAAACGATGCTTAAAAATGCTAAATTACTCGATGAAGTTGCGTTTTTCTGGTATGCTTTTGATGCAACTGGTAAAGTCGTTCCAAGCGGTAAAGTTGATCTGAAAACTAAAGAAGCGGCTCAAAAGAATGGATCCAAAGCGTATGCCTTGGTGCATAACATGAATTTAACTGGGACGGTAGGCTTTGATGCGAATTTAGCTCACCGAGTTTTATCTAACCCTGCCATAAGAGCGAATTTAGTGACAAACCTAGTTAACCTGACGACGAAGGATGGTTGGGACGGCATTTCGGTGGACATTGAGAAAGCGCCTCCTGGAGATCGAAACAACTTTTCTGCCTTTGTTGCTGAGCTTGGTAAAGCGTTAAAGGCAAAAGACAAAGTCTTGAACATTTCAATTCCCGCTAAATTTGTGGACTATCCTTCAGATCTGTGGTCAGGTGCCTATGATTATGCGGCGATTGGAAAAGCTGCTGACCAAATCATTCTTATGACCTATGACGAGCATGGACTTGGGACAACCCAAGGGCCCGTTGCCTCTGCAGGGTGGGTAGATCGTGTGATTAAATTTGCGGTGGGGAAAATACCTAAAGAAAAGATTGTGATGGGTCTCCCTGTTTACTCCTTTGACTGGGGGACTAACAAACCAACCATGCCAGATTATCTATCCTATGCTCAGACGCTTGAGAGAGCCAAAAAGCATGGAGTAGAAATTCAAACCGATCTCAGTGCAAAAGTGCCTCAATTTAGTTATACCGCTAATGGGGTTAGACATGAAGTTTATTTTGAGAATATCGCTAGCTTGAGAGCAAAAATGGATAGCGCACTCAAACACAAGTTGCATGGCGTTGCCATTTGGCGTTTAGGAATGGAGGACCCCGCGATCTGGGATGCGCTGATGAAAACATACGGAACAAATAAACAAAAGAAGTAACAAAATATTGAACAAATGAGGGGTCGAAAGAACCAAACTTTCGTCCCCTTTGTATTCAGGCACATTCAAGAAAATAACTAGTCAGTCTGCCAGTCTGTTTTGTGTCATACTGCGTCGGCATATGCCCCTAATAGCCCCGCTATGAGGGGCATATGCCTCCTTGTCTGACGCAAAATATCCAAGGCATCATGACTTGTTATTTTCTTTCATATGCCTTATGTCTACCAATAATTTGAGTCTTTGTAAATTCTCAGTTAAGATATAAGAGTAGAAGCGGAGGAATAAAGGATGATCAAGGAACTAATAGTTGTGGAAGGGAAAAACGATGCACATGTGGTACGCCTTGCCCTTGGAGAAGTCGATATCATTTGGACGGAAGGTTATGGGCTTACCAAGAAAAAGTTAGACTACATCGCAGAAATGGCAAATCGGCAAGGGGTGATCGTTTTTACGGATCCGGATACGGTGGGTGAGCAGATCCGCAAACGTATCCGAGCGCACGTACCTCAGGCGAAACATGTTTACTTAACGCGTAAAGCAGCTACCAAACAAGGGGATATTGGAGTAGAGAATGCAGCAGTACACGATATTCGCCTCGCCTTTGCACATATTCAACAGGAGCAGGTGAGCCTTGTTGAGAATTTTACGATAGAGGATTTATTTTTAGTCGGACTTGTAGGGTCAAGCCGAGCGGGTGAAAACAGGTTAGCCTTGGGGCGCATGCTGGGGATAGGGGATACTAATGCTAAACAATTCCTTCATCGGCTAAACCGTTTTGGAATATCTCGCGAGTCGTTTTATCAAGCGATACAGGAGGTTAGGCATGGAGAGCGCAGCTGAATATACGCAACGCCTTGTAAAAAGTGGAGCACGTGCTCATAAATCACTGGGTCAAGTTTTCCTGATGAGTGACGAAGTGATCGAGCGCATTGTTTCAGCCAGTACTCTAAAGCCAGATGTCCCACTCGTGGAAATTGGGCCAGGGCTTGGGGTATTAACTAGGGTCCTTGCTTCAAGGGTGCAAAAGATGTGGGCTGTTGAGTTGGATAAACATAAAATAGGGATTCTGAACAAAGAGATTCGGGGGTATCCTCTTGAAATTGTCAATCAAGATGCTTTAAAGCTAAATCTAAAGGAACTATGGGGAGATCAGAAAGGGTATTTGATAGGTAATTTGCCCTATTATATTACAAGTCCATTAATCATGCACTTTCTGGAACAAGGGGCTCAATTAAGTGGGATGACGATTATGGTTCAAAAAGAAGTTGCGGACCGGATCGCAGCTCCACCAGGGAGCAGGACCTATGGTATCTTATCTATTGCGGTACAGATTTCTGCCCAAGTCACTGAAGTGATGGATGTTTTGCCGAGTGCATTTTGGCCTTCCCCAAAAGTAACTTCTGCTGTGATTAGATTAGACCTTCGCCCTTACCCTGCTTTTAGCGTAGATAAAAAAGATTTTTTTCGAGTGGTTAAAGCAGCCTTTAGTCAGCGGCGCAAGACTTTGGGAAATTCTCTGGCAGGCGGTCTAGGACTTAAAAAGGAAGAAGTTATCGAACACATGCAAGGCACGGGGATCTCGGATGGGCGGCGAGCAGAATCATTGAGTATTGAAGAATTTCAGGTACTTACTAAGGCTTTTAAATCTTGATGAGTGAACTCGTTCAACTAAAGTTGAACATCGAGTCTTCGGTGACGTAAGTCTCCAGTGACGATAGTGTCCAGTGGACATTATCGCCGAAAGCGCACGACCCTTAACGAATACTAGTCGCGCTGAAGGATTACTTATGCCGAAGGCGCAGATCCACAGACGAATACTTTCGCGCCGTAGGATGGACTCTACCTCCTTCGCCGCCAAGAGTTCCTATCAGGAAAGGGCGGCTCGGCAAAACCAATCCTCAGCGCGATGGTATTCGTTAAGGGCCGTGCGCTTCGGCGATACTCTCCACCGGAGACTATCGTCACCGAAGCAGAGTACGGGGTCCCACTCCCACTTGTAGAAGTGGGAGTCTTACGATTTGGATAAAGAAGAGAGAGACTTGGAGAGAGATACGGTTCGCCAGTCTCTCTCTCGCTCTTCTATTTTGAGAAATATTATTGTGTTAGTAGCATAAAAGACAAGCAATTTCCGAACGATAAGGGGGGCAAACCAAAAAATTACGCAAGGCAAGCGTATGGCGTTACGATGTTCAGTATTAATGGAGGTAGTCCGGGTTGGAAAAAGCAAGAAAAAAGCGCTTTTTGAAATGGTCAAATATCATATCGACGATAGCGACGACCGTGTTAGCACTTACGGCCTTAATTACGGTCTACTTAACGGTAGCCGCATGGAAAGCCCAACAGGAGACAGAACGACCGTATTTCATATTAAAGGAGTCACCTAAAGTCGATTTGGGTAATGAACTAAGTTTTGAGTTGAAATTTACTAATGTGGGTATGCATCCAGCTAAAGATCTTTCAAGCGAGACGATTGTCTTTGATGACCGTTTAACCGGAAAGCCGATTCATCACGATGAATCAGCGATTGTCAACGAAATTCCCAAAGATTCTTCTTCAAGCTTAGTTATGACCATACCTAGTGAGGAGATTTACCCCAAACAATTTAATATTGATGCGCATTATGTTGTTGTTGACTTACAGTATGCAGATCCCATCTTGAATAAATCATTCAGTCAATCGATTTACATGAAGTGGAATGGGGTACAAGAAGAGAAAATGCAAGCTACAGTGCACGTAAAAGTGGAGGAAAAGGGAAAGATAGATGATTACTTACAGAAGGCTGGTATTGATTTAAAGTAAAAATGAAATTCTTTATCTTTAGTTGAACGAGTTCACTCGGAGCCGTAAGAGGATCCCGGGATGATGACATGCTGTTCAAAAAACATATCCTGTGACGTTAGAGACTGCTCCCAACAATTAAGAAGATCAAAACGCCGTTCCTCATGGTAGCCCATTAATTTGTGTTTGCCTAGTGATCTAGTGGGAGTCTCATTGTGGATTAATGCTAATCCCATCAGGCAATCCCCAATGATGGTTTCGGCAATCAGACGCGCATGACGTCGATGTTTTCTCGGAGAGTGAAGTGATTCATGAGGGATGGATGTGGCCACTTTGATGCTTAGGTTAATTTTCTTTGCCCAGTACAAGGTAAGTGGGGGAATCGCTATGGCTTCCAGAGGAAGGGCTTGCAGCGCGCGTTGGGAAAGTGCATGAGGCCCGTGTGTGGGAGTCGCAAGACCCAGACTTTTAAAAAGATCAAGTTCGCGGTTGAGCTTTGACCGAAATCGCAAAACAAGATTGGCAAGTTTATGACGATGAGGAATGTAGGGGTAACAATTTGTTAAGGCAACATCAATCCCTGATTCAACCGAAGAGACTAAGGTAAGGAGATTTTGATAGATATCCCCTGACATATCTCCGTCGACAAAGAGTGCTCCTTTGGCCCCTATATGACGTGCATAGAGCGCTCCGATCGCTCGCGGTATATCAATGCCTAAGGGGTCTGAAAAATAAAGGATATGAATCCTAATATCTGGGATTGAGCGAACAAGTTTGAAGGTCTGGTCTGTGCAACCGTTAAGAACCAAAATGATGTAGCTGACGGGAAGGCGTAAAATGGTAGTCAAGGTTGCCAAGATGCTCTTCTCTTCATTTTTGGCTGGAATGATTACCGCGAACATCTTTGAGCCCCCCTTCTATTTGTGGTTCGTAGTTCGATATTCGTAGTTCGAACCACGAACATCGAAAGACGCTATAAATTTTTCTTGTTATATACTATATGTCGTTTGAATAGGTTCGACATAGTATATAGCGTATTCGTGGTTCGATATTCGATATTCGTAGTTCGATAATTGTAGTTCGAACCACGAACCATGAATATCGAACATCGATTAGGGGGGGTTAGGCAATGTTACATGTGGGTGATATTGTGGCACGGTTCTCACATCATCAGGATATTTTCTTTCATGTTGCTCAGATTCAGGAAAAGTCAGAAGTCGAAGGTAAGGTCATTCTCAAAGGGCTTAATTTAAGGCTACTAGCCGATGCGCCGATTTCTGACCTCATTACGAAGAGCCCAGTTGAGGTTGCCAACTATGAGCGAGAAGATAATAGAATGATTTATCAGAAATTGAATAAATTGACTAGCCAAAGAAAAGTCGATTTGGACGATAAAAGTGATTTTTTTGAGATCCCAGGACGGGTGTTACAGGTTGATGGCGATCAGGATTATTTAAGTCAATGTATTAAAACGTATAAACAAATGGGAATAGAAGCTAAAGGGGTTTGTAAATCCGAGATCGAACAACCAAAAATTATTCGAAAAATTCTACAAGAGAATCCGACGGACATCTTGGTGCTGACGGGTCATGACGCTTTTATAAGAGGAAAAAAAGATTTTCATAGTATGGACAGTTACCGCAGCTCGCGATATTTTGTGGAGTCTGTTCTGGAAGCCCGACGTTTTCAGCATGACAGGGATACGCTGGTGATCTTTGCGGGAGCTTGTCAGTCTAATTATGAAGCAATTCTTTCTGCAGGGGCAAATTTTGCTTCATCTCCAAAACGCATGCTGATCCATGCCTTTGATCCCGTTTTTGTAGTGGAAAGAATTGCTTTTACCCCCATGGATCAAATAGTTTCGGTGAAGAACATTCTTATGCATACGATAACGGGGACGGATGGGGTTGGGGGAATTGAAACGCGAGGCCAGATGCGGAGGGGGTATCCTAGAAGTCCGTATTAGTAGGGGCGATTCACGAATCGCCCCTACTCTTTTTAAGGGGTGTTTAATGACCGTCCTAAAATTAGTTATCCTTGAATGAACACGGGGGTTCCAATTTCGACGCGTTGGAAAAGGCCCTCGGCGTCATGGTTATGCATGCGGATACATCCTTTGGACACGGCTTGGCCAATACTAGCAGGGTTATTTGTTCCGTGAATCCCATAACCGGGGATAGAGAGCCCCATCCAGCGACTGCCAAAGACACCGCCTGGATATACTGTTTTGGTGGCAATAGTGTAGTGACCGTTAGGGGTGGGGGTTGATCCTTTACCGACTGCAACTGGATAATGCTGGATAAGATGATTGCCTTCATAAAGCTCAAGTCTACGACGGGAGGTATGGATGACAATTGAACGGTTAGACACTGAGCTATGCCTCCTTTCTTTGCTAAATAGCTTCTATCTCATGGTATGTTAGTGATTGCTGAATGTTCTTTGCATAAATAAACCCACTTTAAGTGGAGAATATAGAGAAGGGTAGAGCTTACTTCTAAATGGATTTTTATCTATTGGAAGTCAGTTGAGCTTATTCATGGACGCAAAGCGCAAGGCAATATTCGATGTTCAGTGTTCGAACTTCGAACCTCGAACCTCGAAATGGAGGGATTAGTTTGGCTGAACATGTGGAAGGGAAGCTGTTAATTATCGGCGGAGCAGAAGATAAAAAGGGAGAGTGCAAAATCCTGAAGCGTTTTATTCAGGAGGCAGGCGGTAGAGAAAGCCGTATAACTGTCTTGACGGCTGCGACAGAATTCCCACGCCAAGTAGGAGTTGAGTACCATGCTTTGTTTCTAGAACTAGGTGCCCAAGAGGTACAAGTTCTCGATGTTTCAGACCGTACTCAGGCTAATACGCAAGGGATTGGTAAACAATTTGAAAAATCAACCGGGGTCTTTTTCACTGGGGGTGACCAACTCCGGATTACAGGTTTGCTAGGGGGTACGTTACTTGGACGGATGCTCCAACAGCTGTACGAGCAGGGGGTCATAATTGCAGGAACGAGCGCAGGGGCCTCTGTCATGTCGGATACGATGATTGTCGGAGGGGAAGCGGGAACGGCAAAGAAAAACACCTTAACGATGGCACCTGGGTTGGGGTTACTTCGTGCTGTCGTGGTTGATCAACACTTCGCTCAACGAGGGCGAATCGGGCGACTCTTATCAGCAATCTCCCAAAATCCCTATGTGCTCGGCGTGGGGATTGACGAGGATACAGCAATTTTAGTTCAGTCTGATGCACGGTTTTCGGTGGTTGGAAGTAATACTGTAACGGTAGTAGATGCGTCTCCCTCGACCACTACAAACGTTTCGGAAACGATTCCGGGACAAGCTCTTGTTTTGAGTCCAATTTCAATGCATGTTTTATCCGACGGTTATGGTTTTGATCTAAAACGTCGGGTATCTTTACTTTAGGCATATGAAAGGAAATAACAAGTCAAAGATGCCTTGGATATTTTGCGTCAGACAAGGAGGTATGTTCACCTCATAGCGGGGCTATTCGGTGAACATGCCGACGCAGTATGACACAAAATAGACTGGCATACTGACTGGTTATTTACTTGAATGTGCCTTAGTTAAACTTTATGGATACAACGGGGAATATCATAAGAAGAAAAGGTTAAAACTAGCATTGTATATCCATTGTTACTGAAGGGGGAACAACAACATAATGGAGATAAGACAAATCCAAGCGATCGTAGGGGCCAATGCTTACAGTCATCGGCCAATTATTCGTGCGATTGTGGATCTCCAAGAATGGACAGAACGATTTAGTAATGAATTGGGAGATTTCCGAATCCGACTCGAGGAAAATTTACCAACATTGGCCGACCACTATTGTTCACGGGGTAAACTAGGTGGATTCCTAGAGCGGTTACAAGAGGGTACCCTTATTGGTCACGTAATTGAACATGTGACCATAGACCTTTTGACACAAGCCGGACAAACCATTAAATATGGCAAAACTATGGCTATTTTAGAAGAACCGGGTTGCTATGAGATTATCTTCAATTACGAATCCAAAGAGGGAGCGGTTGAGGGCTTTAAACAAGCGTTTGCCCTAGTTAAGGCCCTTCTGAATAAAGAATCCTTTGATGTAATATATGCTATAAATCGTATAAAAAAGGTGATCGCTGAATATGAATTGGGAGTTTCAACACGGGTTATCGTTGAAGCATGCCAGGAACGGGGAATACCGGTAGATCGTTTGAATGGGAGTAGCTTGCTGCAATTGGGGTATGGTCGGAATCAACGACGTATCCAAGCTACAATAACTGATGCGACTTCTAGTATAGGGGTTGACATTGCTTGTGATAAGGAAATGACCAAGAAGATACTTAGTGATGGTGGGATTCCTGTACCGTGGGGACATATTGTTACTACGGAGGAAGAAGCAGTGGAAGCATTTCGGGATATAGAAACTTCTGTTGTTATTAAGCCTTTGCATGGAAACCAAGGAAAAGGAGTGACCCTTCAGATAGGGGATGAAGCAGAAGTTAGAGCTGCGTTTAAGGTCGCTCAGACTTATGGCGATTGGGTCATTGTTGAAGAATATATTGAAGGTCAACATTATCGTCTGGTGGTGGTAGGAGATCGTTTAATTGCCGCTGCGAAACGGATTCCTGCCCATGTGATCGGGGATGGCATATTAACAATTTCGGAGCTAGTGGCCCAAACAAATGAGGATCCGTTGCGTGGAGAGGACCACGAGAAGGCTTTAACTAAACTTAGAATTGATCCAGTGGTGCTTTTAACCCTTACTCAAAGAGGATTAACACTATCATCGGTACCCAAACAAGGGGAAGTGGTGTATCTGCGCGACAGTGCAAATTTAAGCACTGGGGGAATCGCTGAGGATGTGACTGATCGTGTCCATCCTGATAACGTTGATTTAGTAGTCAACGCCTCCAAGCTGATTGGCCTAGATGTTGCAGGGATTGATTTAGTGATTGAAGATATTGAGTCATCCTATCGCAATAAAAACGGATATATTATCGAAGTCAATGCTGCGCCGGGTATTCGCATGCACCATTTTCCCAGCGTAGGTAAGGCTAGGAATGTGGGCAAAGCGATCGTCGAGCAAGTGCTCCCTTCGGGAAATGGAAGAATCCCTATCGTCGCGATTACCGGTACGAATGGAAAAACAACCACGACCCGTATGATTAGTAAAATCCTTACAGATCAACAACTTCTGGTGGGCATGTCTTCAACGGATGGAATTTATATTAATCGAAAATTATGGGTCAAAGGGGATACGACGGGACCGGAGAGCGCTAGGATTGTTTTAAGACATCCCGATGTCCAGGTGGCGGTTCTAGAAACAGCACGAGGCGGGATTCTGAGAGCTGGTTTAGGGTATGAATATGCAGATGTTGCAGTAATTACAAATGTTTCTAATGACCATCTGGGTCAGTATGGCATTGAGACACTTGAAGATATAGCCCATGTGAAGAGCTTGGTTGCAGAGGTTGTCAAGCCGCATAGTTATGTAGTACTGAATGCGGATGACTCTTTAGTTGTGCAAATGGCAAAGCGAACAAAGGGGCGAGTTATATATTTCAGTACTGAAAAAGAAAATATTTGTGTTCGTAAACACTTGGGAATAGGTGGAACAGCCGTCTTTGTGCGCCGGGGCGTGATTTTGCTTTGTCAGGGTTCAAGAAGTTTTCGGATCTGCTCAGTGAAACAGATTCCGGTGACCTGGAATGGATTGGCTAAGCATAATATTCATAATGTCTTGGCAGCGGTCGCAGCAGGATGGGCCATGGGATTAAGCGCTGTGGCAATTCGAAATTCTCTGCAAAACTTTTCCTCGGATGTAGAGTGCAACCGCGGTCGCCTGAATCTTTATGAATTGAATGGAGTGCGTGTATTTGTTGACTACGGCCATAATGCAGCCGGAATTAGCGAAGTTGTAAAAACAGTAAAGCAGTTAAAGTGCGGTTCCCTCGTGGGCTGTATTACTGTGCCTGGTGATCGGCCGGATGAGTCGGTACGTGAAGTGGGACGGGTAGCTGCACAAGGTTTTAAACGTCTAATTATTCGAGAAGACTCTGATTTACGCGGTCGCCTTCCAGGGGAAATTGCGCAACTTCTCTATGATGAAGCTCTGCGTTGTGGCATGCATCCAAACAAAATAGAGGTCGTTCTTCCGGAAATCGAAGCCTTTAGGAGAGGATTAGACAGTTGTGTTTCGGGGGATACTTTCGTGATGTTTTATGAACACCTAGAGCCGATCGAAGAAGAAATCCATTTGCGTTTAGAACTTCAAAAGGCACTATCCTATGAATCAGCGCAAGTAGAATGGGCCGTTGGTGGAGAATTTTAAGAATATACGTGGGACGAGGATTATCTTCGTCCCTTTTATAGTTTTTTAAAGGAGAAGTGCTGGAACTCCAACCTAAAAATATGTATAATAAAAGGAAATGTATTCGTAATGTTCGGAAAGGGCGATGAAAATGGAACAGTCTTTTCTTACAACGTTCGCCTACGCCAAAATTAATCTGGCCTTAGCAATCCACGGAATTCGAGAAGATGGATATCATGAACTTCAAAGTGTCATGCAATCTATCTCCTTACACGATATTGTCCGAGTTCGACGACGTGGAGAGCAGGTTGTATGCCGGTGCGGAGCAATAAGTGGCCCAGGAAATATAGCGCATAAGGCTGCTGTGTTGTTTTTGGAACAACTTGGCCAATTTGAAGGAATTGAAATTGAGATTGAAAAGCATATTCCCATACAGGCTGGACTAGCTGGAGGGAGCACAGACGCCGCTGCCACGCTTCGTTTATTGAATCAACTTTATGGAGAACCTTTAAGTAGGGAAGCACTCCTAACGCTGGCGAGGAGATGTGGTGCAGATGTCGCTTTCTGTCTGAGTGGCGGAACGATGTGGGCAACTGGACGTGGAGAACGGCTTGAAGCATTGCCCACAGCTCCAACGATGGATCTTGTGTTAACCAAACCGTATGCTGGAGTGAATACAAGGGAGGCTTACCTTCGATTTGATTTTGTTGGACAGGGCGGGCGATTAACGCGAACTGATTGGGAAAAGGCTTTAGCGCTGAATTCGACGCAGCAGATTGCAGACTTGCTTTATAATGATTTAGAGCTAGCCTCGACCCAAATGGTTCCGGAGATTTTGGTGCTTAAGCAACATTTACTAGCGGCTAAGTGTTACGGGGCCTTAATGTCTGGAAGTGGTTCCAGTGTATTCGGGATTGCTCAAGGAAAACAGCATGCTATTGAAGTCGTAGAACAGTTGAGAAAAAAAGGCTTTAAAAACGTTTGGGTTACAAGAACTATGGACGTAATAGTTTGAAAGGGGAGACATTTGTGGAAAAAAGATTACTACCGGTAATACTTGATGGGTATAAACCACTGAGGGAGATTGTTTTTGAGTCCATGCGCGAGGCGATTCTGAATGGGATTCTTGAGCCCGGAGAACGGTTAATGGAAATCCAATTGGCCGAAGAAATGGGGGTCAGCCGAACCCCAGTGCGTGAAGCAATCCGAAAGCTAGAACTTGAGAATTTTGTCGTCATGATTCCGCGCAAGGGTGCGTATGTTGCTGGCGTTTCATCGAAAGATGTTGCAGATGTTTTTGAGATCCGTTCTGCGCTTGAGGGATTAGCTGCAGGTCTGGCAGCAGAACGAATTACAGAGGACGAATTAGAACAAATGGAACGGGTGTTGTTTTTTAGAGCTAGTGAGATTGAAATGGACTTAGAACAATTTGTAAAGTCTGATACAGATTTCCATGCCTTAGTCTATAAAGCTAGCCGTAACGAACGGCTAATTCAAATATTGGCCAACTTACGAGAGCAGATCCAACGTTTTAGAGCCACTTCCCTAGCCGTTCCGGGGCGGCATAAACTGGCAATTGAAGAGCATCGAATGATTGTTGAAGCGTTGAGAAATCATAATAGCGAGGAAGCTCAATCCTTGGCTATGGCCCACATTGTTGCGGCTGAGAATGTCATGTTTGAGTGGCTTAGTTTAAAGAATGATCCAGATAAGGCGGATTAATAAGCGTGGAGAAGATGAAAAGAGCAGAACGGATGGT
>LOEW01000033.1 GCA_001516045.1 Desulfosporosinus sp. BRH_c37 | reverse complement strand
AAATAGATCCCTGGGGGAGTCAATATGGATTAGATACATTACGGAGGAATAAGAGTGGATCGACGTACGTTTATTGTTAGAGGTAGAAAAACTTTGCTGACAGCCTCGGCTTTAGGTTCCGGATTAATTGCTTCGTTTTTAAATTTTGACCCAGCTTTTGGGAGAAATGCAACTAAAGATGAGAAAGAGGAGTAGGTTCCCATCTGATTCGCTGGGGTGTTCTCAAAGAAAAAATCACGGAACTCAATTGGAGAGAAGAGACGGAGTACCAAGGATTAACTATAGCTTCAACCCCAGCCAGACATTTCTCTGGAAGAGGACCTTTTGATCGGGATGAGAACCTATGGGGTGGGTGGGTTATTCTTGGCAAAAACACCCGTTTATATACCAGCGGAGATGGTGGATATGGTCCTCATTTTAAGGAAATCGGAGAGAAATACGGGCCTTTTGATATCACCTTAATTGAAGGTGCTCAATATGACCAGCGTTGGCTGGATACTCATATGACAACGGAAGAATCAATCCAAGCCAATTTAGATGTAAAGGGTAAGAATATGATGTTGATGCATTGGGGAGCATTTACCTTAGCGAATCATGGGTGGAAAGAACCAATAGAACGAGCATTAAAAGAGGCAAAAAAAGAAGGAGTCAACCTAATTTACCCTAAAATTGGCGAAACGGTCCGACATAATTCAGACCTACAACTTCCTTTTTTTTCATGGTGGAATTTTTAACATGACTTCACTCTCTTTAAATGATCCCGTTTCCGTCGCAAGGGCTATATCTTTTCTGCTTTTGCCTGGCGGTATTGTGCTCTCATATGTCATCACAGCTGTCATCTCTCCATTCTGTAAATTTAATTTTGAAGTAAGAGTTCATGGCGCAGATTGTTCCATGAACTCTTTTACGGTTAGTTATAACTTAAAGGTTTATACTGGTGAACATATAGAGACTTCTGCATCAGCCTAATTATTCTTATAATGATAAAGAGGTGGAGTGAGTTAGATAATCTAGATTATGGGGGAATAGAAATTGGATCGTCGTGAGTTTATTGTTAAAAATGGAAAAGTTTTAATAACTTTATCTATGTTGGGAACCGGTTTACTTAGTTTGACCGGTTGTTCATCTGATCAGGAAACTAAGTATTCAAGTACTGTGGGTACCTCCAAAGAACTGCCGCTATCAGAATCAAAACATGTTCTTGTGGCTTATTTTTCTCATTCCGGCAACACACGCCAAATTGCCAATCAAGTTCACGAAAGCATCGGCGGCGATATTTTTGAAATCCAGACTGTAGATCCGTATCCCAGCGATTACGATAAGGTTGTGGAAATAGCAAAGCAGGAACAGAAATCGGCTTACCGTCCCGCAATTAAAACAAAAGTTGAGAGCATGGACTCCTACAGTACCGTTTTCATCGGTTATCCCAACTGGTGGGGAACGATACCAATGGCCGTATTTACATTTTTGGAGGGAAACGATTTTTCCGGAAAAACTATTGTACCGTTTTGCACCCACGAGGGAAGCCTTCTGGGGGGAAGCGTTACAGATATTGCAAAACTTTGCCCGCAGTCAACCCTTCTAAAGGGTCTTGCAGTCCGGGGCAAAGACGTAAAAAAAGCACAAAATAAGGTGTCCGAGTGGCTGCGTGATATTGGAATGACGAGTTAATGAATTTAAAGTTTGAGTGCTACTCTTGCGTTGACCCCACTGCAAAAAGAATTGAAGTTTGATTGGAAAGCTTAAGCATACCTTTAGCAGATAATTAACCTGGGTATTCTTGCTTAATCCTCGTAGTTCCACATCGAATACTAGCTTGGCTAAAACCTCATCCTTCGTAATAAAACAACACATCTCCTGTAGAATATATCTAATATTCTACAGGAGATGTGTAAGGGAGTAATAGTCTACAGCCATATTTCGTTAAACAGCAAAACACACACTTCGGAAACCACCGCGCCAGCGGTTTAGTGCTATCCTACTAATGCCGTCCACCTACATAGAGGTTGAACGGCATTTCTACTACTGGGTTTAAGAACAATGGGAAATTTAGGTATTTACTATGTATCCCAGTCGCATATATCCCTGATCGGTGTTATTGTAAACAAGGTCACCCTTATTATTTATTTAATTTCCTCAGCCAACTCCAAAATAATTCCCTCTGGCCCACGAACGTAGCATAACTTATAACTTTCTTCATATTGCTGTATCTCACTAAAGATTTCCGTGCCCTTCTTTTTCAATTTGGCAACAACAGCTTCAATATCTTCAACAGCAAATGCAATATGCCGGATACCTAGCGTATTTGCAAATGGTTTCTGAATATCTTGTTCATCTGACGGCGTATAAAATTTGACTAGTTCTATCCATGCCTGACCGTCTGGCGTTCGCAATCCTACACATGCTGTTTTAACGTCAGTAAGCCCAACTACCTGACCCAACCACTCTCCTTCCATTTCCCATTCCCCGTGCACTTCAAGTCCCAAATCGAGAAAAAACGCTTTAGCTGCTGAAAGATCATTTACGTTTACACTCACATGGTCTATTCTATTGATCTTCATATCCATATCCTCCTTTGTTCCGTTTATTTGCAATACCCTGTAATGATTCTATCCTAAATGCCCCAGATACCATTATAAAGTTTAGGTTTAGTATGTCTACAATATTAGACCAACCACCTGTTTTAATTGACTTGAAATAACTTCCAATTATCCTACTTCGGGGAATAATATCAAGTGACTCATAACCGGAATGATGGATCATTTTGACCAGGAGTATCTATCCTGTCCACATCCGCTTCCCAGCACTTGTTTCTGTCTTGGTTTGCCGGCCCTCATACTTGCACCTCTTTGCTAACCCGTGCGAAGACAGTGTCTTCGTGGAGCCGGACTAAGCCTGCGCCAGAAAAAAGCGCTCGAAGGCGGGTGCCATTAGCAGGGTGGGGTAACAGGCGTGGTATGCCGTGGCTGTCGTTCCCGTCCGCTTGTTCCCGACGAACGGGAGGGAAGGAGCGGCGTATCAACTGCGGTCATGGATTCCCGAAATTTTTCAGGGAATGTGTGGCGGCGGGCCGGATAACCGCGCGCTTAGCGAAGGGAAGCTGGCCGATGAGGCCAGATCACCCGCAGCGGATAGACCAGGACCGCAAAAGAATTCTCAGCGAGGGGAGGCTACGCGAGCGGGAGCGGACAGGATGAGCCGGCCCGGGCAGGACCCGAGCGACAGTATGGGTGAGGGCGTGAGAGCCCGCTCCCATTCCTGCAAGGAGCGGGCACCGAAGCTAGTAGATAGCCATAAGCATGAGACATTCAATTGTACTAAGAATACCCTCAAGGTGGCGTAATACTCCTAGCTGATTATCGGTTATCCCTAAATAGGCTAAATAATTCAAGCTCTGCAACCGCAGTAGTAAAGCAGCTAGTATGATCAAGATGAAGAATCCGGCTCAGCTAATGAAAAAAAGAGAAGTGTTGCCCTATGTGTTTTTCATCACCGCTATATTCAGTACCTAAGTTAATTACGAACACTTGTTTGTAATTAACTTAGGTAAATGGTAGAATAATGAATATGGAAGGTGGGTATTTATGTATCCAGACTTATCAAGAAGACAGATAGTTATATTAGAATTTATAAGACAAGAAATTCGTAAAAGGGGATATCCGCCTGCCGTACGGGAAATTGGTAAAGCTGTAGGGCTACAGTGCGGGATAAGTAGCGTCCTAGTCCTCGGCAGTCGGTGACCAAATCCTGAGCGTCCCTCCAGGACTGGGAACGGCAAGAATGTCTGTAGAAAATATTACTTTGCGAGTTTAAAAAGAATATATTGGAGATAATAGAAATAGTGTCAATTGATACTATTTCTATTGATTTATCTACTATTTGGTATATACTAGAAGAAGGATTAGATGAGAGGGAATCAGTACCTATGAGAATAGCTATAGAGGCAGAAGTAGAGAGTTTTCTTTCAGAAGTTTTTTCTATCTTGAACAAATTTCCGAAAGGTTTATATATACCCAGAAGAACCAATAGTGAGGATAAAACGTTAAATTTCCAAATCAAGACAGGTCTAAACCATCACTTGATTCGCGAAGAACTTTTAAGCTTAACGATCTCAAACTACAGTTATACTGACAGGGACAGAGACCTCAAACGAAAAGGAGAGCTATGGCTTTTCGGCAAGTTGCTTAATCCCCCGCTCATTGATGAAATTACGGAGGTCTACATAAAACTGAAAATTCAACAGGGGAGGGTAATTTGTTTATTATCATTCCACCCAAGTGAGTATGATGTGCGGTATCCATATGCCGGGGATTAGTTTTTAACCAAAGGGAGGTGTTTTAAATGAAAGAGTATTGCTATAGTTGCGACGCTGACGTTGAATTTCGTATTGAGGAATCGTTGATTACGACTGAAATTAAAGACATGGTATTTTCTTATTTGGCAAAGATCGCTTATTGCAATGATTGTGGGGAAGAAATTTATATTTCTGAATTAAGTGATGACAATGTGAGTGCGGCAAACAATGAATATCGGAAATTAAAAGGATTGATACAAGTCAGTGAAATAGAAAACATCTTAACAAAATACAACATCGGTCAAAAACCACTCGCGTCTTTATTAGGCTGGGGAGAAACTACGATTATTAGATATATTAAGGGACTTACTCCTACCAAGGAGTATAGTCAAACTCTTAAAAAATTAATGAATCCCCAATACATGTTCGAATTGTATCTAAATAACAAAGAGTCTCTAACCGATGTATCCCAACGAAAATTATATACTAGACTTATGGCGCTTTTGGATCAAGGCCAAACAAGTTTAAGGGAAAACAAGTTAATCAATATTTCTGAGTATTTTCTGAATAAACTTGATCCTGAAGCGGGAGAATCCATCACACCCTTAAAACTTCAAAAACTAGTCTATTATGCACAAGCGTGGTCATTAGCCTTTAATATTTCGTTTATTCAAGAAGATTTTCAAGCTTGGGTACATGGCCCAGTAATCCCTAGTTTATATGTGCATTTTAGAGAATATGGTTCTGCTAATCTACCAAAGGTTTATTCGTTTGATGCTAGTGTTTTTGAACAAGAAGAACTAGATATACTAGATTTGGTCTGGTCCATCTATGGTAAGTATGATGCTAAATATCTTGAAAGATTAACACATGCCGAGAGACCTTGGGTCAATGCCAGGCAGGGGCTAGACCAAAAGGAACGATGTAATAACATTATATCAAAACAAGAAATCCAAGACTATTATTCTGGATTGCGAGAAATACACGGTATATCAGGCGAGTATAGCCTTAATAAATATGTTTCGAATATTAACGTTTGAT